>JANPNS010000116.1:0-2857 GCA_031427575.1 Gallionellaceae bacterium | reverse complement strand
GCAACCCGCATTTTTGCCGCTCGGCGCTGGCGCGTTACACGCCCCAGCATTTCATTGCGTGGCTTAACCAGCATGGCATAACCTTCCATGAGAAAAAACTGGGCCAGCTATTTTGTGACCAAGGGTCGGTAGCTATTATCGGGATGCTGAAGGATGAGTGCGATGCGGCGGGAGTGACGTGGCTGATGCCGTGCAGTGTCAATGAAGTGATTCATGGCGATAGTTTTTCTGTTGCTACCAGCCGTGGCGTATTTCACGCGCAATCGCTGGTCATCGCCACTGGCGGTCTGTCCATCCCCAAGATCGGTGCCACGCCATTCGGTTATCACGTCGCCGAACAATTTGGTATCCCCATAACAAAACTCAAACCGGGATTGGTGCCATTGAGTTTTCATCCCGATGACTGGATAGCTTATGCCGAGCTTGCCGGTATTTCTGTGGAGGCAGTCGTGAGTGTTGGCGAGCAATCCTTTCGCGAAAATCTGCTATTTACTCACCGCGGGTTGAGCGGTCCCGCCATTCTGCAAATCTCATCCTATTGGGAACCCCCTCCTCAATCCTCCCCCCTAGGGAGATGAGGCGAACGTCCCTTCCCCCTCGGGGGGAAGGCTAGGATGAGGGAGATTAACCAAGCGCTGCACATCAACCTGCTGCCGGATCATGATGTGCAGACATTGTTCGCGCAACAGCGCGGTAGCCGCATGTTGCTCAGCAATTTTATGGCGCACTATCTGCCCAAACGCTTTGCCGAAATCTGGTGTGCCCAATTTTTCGAGAACAAACCGCTCAACCAGTATTCGGATAAGGAGATCGCGGCGTTTGCCGCCAAGCTTCATGATTGGCAAATCACGCCCAGTGGCACGCTGGGCTATGCCAAGGCAGAAGTCACCTGCGGCGGGGCGGATACCCACGCCCTGTCATCCAAAACCATGCAGGCCAATGACGTGCCCGGCCTGTATTTTATCGGCGAAGTGGTGGATGTCACCGGCCAGTTGGGCGGCTACAACTTTCAGTGGGCGTGGGCCTCGGGCTATGCAGCCGGACAACATTGCTAAGAAATCAATTCTGTCTAGCCCAAAGCGCAGAACATGAAGTAAGATTACGCTTCCGGGGGAATGAATGCACCCCCGCTCGAATTTCTAATTATTATTTTCTGGAAGGATTTTTCATGAGCGATGCTCCTCGATACACAATCAACCGGACGGTTGTGCTGCTGATGCCCAGGGAGCCATTCCTGGAGTGGCTGAACGACGCCGACCCCACTGAAGTTCCGCTCACTCCGGAAGATTTGCGCGACGACAACAATGTGTTTCTCATTCCGCAATTCAACGACGGGCCGGACTCAATGAAGTGGATTGAAAAGCACTGGAGCGTCCTGTTCGAGCACATGCTGCTGGAATGGATGGTCGACGAAGCAATGTGGCCAGAGAATCGCACACTGGAAATGTTCCGTGACTGGTTTGAGGTTGAAATCCATACCATGGTGTGGGACTTATCTGATGAACCGTTACTGGTTGAAGATTGGCAAGAAAAGGACGAAGACGAAGAGGAAGAATCTGGAGAGAACGAAAAAATAATTTTGCACTAGAAATAAATCGCGACCTCCGTTGATCGTTCAGTAGTACGGCAAAGCGAAACCGAAAAATTCATGGTTTATTTAGAAATGAGGTTAGGTATATATTTGTCGTATATCTTATTTTTGTGAGGTTGCCATGTCATATGCGCGTGTTTTTAAATCTGGCAACAGCCAGGCTGTCCGTTTACCAAAAGAATTCCGCTTTGATGTTGAACAGGTGGAAATTTTTCGCCGTGGCAACGAGGTGGTGCTGCGCGAACATCCAGCCAACGCGACAGCAATTTTCGATGCGTTGACCGCTTTGCCGTGCGGTTTCAACCGATCGACGCAACACATTGGTTAAACCGTTCAGCCGGTGTTTCGAAGTTTAACGTTTTTCGTGGACGTTGATTTAGTCTACGAGCCACAGCATTGAGTTTCACCTGCGAGTGTACCGATAAGTCTGTTCCTTTGGGGAAGTACTGTCTCAATAAACCATTGGTATTCTCATTCGTTCCACGTTGCCAAGGATTCTTTGGATCGCAGAAATAGACTTTGATGTCAGTTGCCAGCGTGAATCGCTTGTGGTCGGCCAGCTCCTTGCCCCGATCCCAAGTCAACGATTTGTAGAGTTCATGCGGTAACTTGCGAGCGTTCTTGATTAGCGCGTTAATGACGGTTTCCGTATCCTTTTTGGCGACCTTCACCAGCATCACATAGCGGGTATGACGTTCGACGAGAGTCGCAATCTGGCTGTTCCCGCTTCCGCATATTAAATCACCTTACCAGTGTCCGGGAACCGCCCGATCTGCCACCGTGGCCGGGCGTTCGCTGATCGATACCGCATCCGTGATTCTGCCGTGATTGTCTGTCTTTTGCGTGTGATGGCGCGAGCGGCGCATGACTCGTGTGCGCCTTAAATGTTGCACCAGTTCTTTCTTCAAAGCCCCGCGGGCTTGAATGTAGAGGCTGCGATAGATAGTTTCGTGTGACACCTGATAGTTCTCATCGTCTGGGTAAGTGTGTTTCAGCCATCCAGCAATTTGCTCCGGTGCCCACTGCATTTGGAGCTTACCTGCCACGATGTGCGCCAGCGTTCTGTTCCCTACCAGTTTACATATCTTGGGGCGACGTGTCCGATCCCAGGCTGCCTGGTCGGCGTGACTCGCCCGATAGCTTTCCTGATCGCCGTTGCGCTTGATCTCGCGACTGATCGTGGAGGGTGCGCGCCCGAGGGACGTTGCAATCGAGCGAATCGACTGACCCGCTACCAGTGCACGCGATATTACTTCGCGCTCGGCC
>JANPNS010000115.1:0-6209 GCA_031427575.1 Gallionellaceae bacterium | reverse complement strand
AACGCAGCTGGGCAGGCAAATAAATGTGCCAATTGCCCTGTAGCGACTTCACCCAAAAGGTGAGCGGAAATAGTGTCATGATTTCCTTTCCATTCATTTTGTTGCGGCCTCAAGGGAGCGGTCAACTGCGGTTTCTAGGTTCATATAGCGTGTTGCGCTGCGCTGCCACCGTTCCCCCCGCAGCATCTTTTCCGGCATTGTTGCCGACCGGTTTACCACTCAAACTGAGTGTGGCATGGATAGCTTTGCCGCTCACTGTGCCCAACACCAGAAATACCTTGCGTGCCTTGAAATTCAGGCGCAGGGCTGCCTTTGGAATTGAATGCGAGTCGATTGCCGAAATTAGCTGTGCCCTGCGTCAGTGCGCTGAATTTTTCAGAAAGCTTGGATGACAACAGCACCAGGCCGAGCAACACCAACAACACCAGGGAGAAATTTTTAATGACATCGAGATCAACGCCCAAAGCCGTAACGATGCCGCGCGCGGCCAGCGCGAACAGGTTGAACGCCAGCACGAAGCCGATGATGATGCCATATGGTCTGCGTCTGCCGCCCTCAACCGAGGCCGCCAGCACCAGCGGCAACACGGGCAGGATGCAGGGTGAAATGATCAGCGCCAGACCCTCCAAAAACGCCAGCCATATTTCGACTAGGTTTAAACTTTTCCTCCATCCGCAATGAATTTCAGTGCCACGCCGTTATTGCAATATCTTAAGCCGGTCGGCGCTGGGCCATCCTTGAATACATGACCATGATGGCCGCCGCAACGCGCGCAGTGATATTCGGTGCGCGGTATCACCAGCAGGTAATCGGTTTTGGTTTCGACATGGCCGGGCAGCGCATCAAAAAAACTGGGCCAGCCGGTGCCACTGTCGAATTTGTAGCGGGACGGAAACAACTCCATTCCGCAGCCAGCACAAGCATACACGCCACTGCGCTTTTCATTGTTAAGCGGACTGGTAAACGCGCGTTCGGTGCCTTCTTCGCGCAACACGTCATATTGTTGCGGCGTCAATTCTTGCTGCCACTGCGCATTGGATTTATTGATTTTTTCGATACGATGAGCTGCCATGGTTGCCTCCATTCCAATAAATTTTCCCGCAACCACTATGCCTGCTGCGCCCGATGCCCATTTGATAAATGACCGCCTATCCATTTTTCTCTCCCGCTAAATTGGAACCTGCTGGACGATAAAGTTCCGGAAACTGCTCACGCAGATGCCACAGTTTAGGTAAATCGTTAACCACAATATAAGGCTGCGTCGGATGCCGCGCGACGTAGTCCTGATGATAGGCTTCCGCCGGGTAGAATACCGGCAACGGCTGAACATGGGTCACGATGGGGTCGGCATAGATGCGCAAATCCTGCAGCTGATCAATATAAGCGCGGGCGCCCCGGCGCTGGCTGTCGCTGGTCGTAAAAATCGCTGACCGATATTGCGGGCCGCGATCCGGACCCTGACGGTTAAGCTCAGTCGGGTTATTGACCACTGCGAAAAAAACTTGAGTAACTGGCCATAAGAAATTTTCTGCGGGTCATATACCACTTTCACCGCCTCAGCATGGTCCGTCCTGCCGCTGCTGACCGCTTCGTAGTGGGCGCTGCTGGTCGAGCCTCCGGCATAACCGGAAGTGGCGCTGACCACCCCGCTAACATGCCGGAATACCGCTTCCACGCCCCAGAAACAGCCACCGGCAAACACTGCAGTTTTCCGACCGGCTATTTTTGCAAGAGGGGTGTCTACAGCAGGGTCTGCCAACTTGGAAAGCTGACCGTCAGCCAACACCTGACCTGCACATGCAAGGAAGAAAATACTCAGCCAGGCGGGCCTCCCAAAACCCCAAAAAAGGATATGGTGGAAAAATTGGTCATGGTCATTTCCTATAAAAATTCACAGGTAGTATAGAATACCGCAATGTAACTCTTGCACATGGATTCGGGTTGCATCGCAAAAAAGTTACATAAAACCAAAGGTATTTTGTGACGGATAAAGCTGCAAACCTTGAAGCATTGATGCAACTGGCGCTGGCTGGAGACAAGCAAGCTTATACTGAAGTATTGCGCGAAACATCGCGCTTTATCCGACCGTTTTTGGCCAAACGCCTCAATCAACCTACTGAAGTAGATGATCTGCTGCAAGAGATTTTGTTGTCTATTCATAAAGCCCGCCACACCTACGACGGACAGCGCCCGTACAAGCCTTGGGCTTTTGCTATTGCTAAGTTCCGTCTGCTCGATCATTTGCGCGCACATTACGCCGATCATTTGCGCCATGCGGTCGAAATTTCAGAGGTGGAAAATAGTTTATCGGAGCATGTAACCGAAGCAGCCTTGACTTACGAATCTATAAGAGAGGAAATCCATCTGCTGCCGGAGAAGCAGGCAGCTATTTTGCAAATGATGCATCAGGACGGCTACACCGCCAAAGAAGTGGCGGAAAAAATCGGCATGAAGGAATCTGCGGTAAAAGTTGCCGCGCATCGCGCCTATAAAGTATTGAGAAAGAGGTTAGGAGAAAATGGACGTTACCGAGAAATTGATTGAACGCATCGTGCAGGATGCAACCCCGGTAAAAGCGGCGTGGCATCCGTTTGTGCTGAGTGCTAAATGGCTGGGGGGCATGCTGGCTTACCTTGCGGTAAGTGTCGCGGTTCTTCATGTGCGCCCGGACTTGATGATAAAGCTCCAGTCTCCGCTGTTTATGGCCGAAATTGGACTGCTGGCTTGCATCATGATTACCACTGCCGTCAGTGCCGCATTATTGGTGTTTCCCGACATGCATCAAAAGCGCTTGCTGGCTTTTGCGCCCGGCCTGGTGGCAGTATTTTTTGTGATCGTTATATTTCTGGCTTGGCAGGCCGATAATCCAGCCACACCCCCGCCCGTTCACAACCTCAAATGCACCGTGAACATTGTTCTTATGGCGCTGCTTCCGGCGCTCTGGATGTTTTATTTAATGCGCAATTTTGCCAGCACACATCCATACTCGGCTGGCAGTATTGCGCTTCTTTCGGCTTTCAGTATGGGCGCGCTATCACTGCGGTTGACTGAACCAACCGATTCAATCATGCACGTCGTGCAATGGCATTACCTGCCTATGGTCGTTGCCGGAGTTCTGGGGTTATGGTTGGGTAAAAAATTTCTGCAGTGGTAGCCGATCTATTTCGAGTGGTTTTCGGCGACGCTGAATTCCATAGGAGCTTGCTAATCTTACTGTGTCACAAAACGCTGAAGGGCGCATTGCGGCGTTAAAATCGGGCTCAAAATGCTCATTTACGTAAGTGTAAACTCCGCTTTTTCGCCCAATTTTGCCTTGCACTGCATCCCTTGATCGCTTTGTGACACAGTAAGACTAAGGACACCTCTAAAAATCCAAGCTCCGTCGCGATACTGCGTTGCTCAATAAATTTTAACGCTTACATTCCTGTCCTGAGCCCCGTCGAAGGATAAAACATATGTGGCGCGCTAAAATTTCTTTCGCGCCTTGTCTCGCTTAGGATTTTGAATTTTTAGAGATGCCCTAAATCATGGTTGTCAGCCGAACCAGCCATTCGGGAGCCACATCAAGCAATCTGGCTTCAACCAGTTTGTCCGTGCCGGTTAGCATCATTACGCCAAGCGCCAGTATGAGCATACCCAATAGTCGCTGTCCTTTTCCGCCAAGAAACAGCAACTTGTCCCGGAATTTTTGCATGCCCTGGCGCGAGAGCATGCCTAGGACTATGATGGGTAAAGCAGCTCCCAGACCGAACAGCAACATGACCAGCGCGACCTGGGTGAGTTGCTGCCCTTGGCTTGCCAGAGCCGTGCCGGTAACGGCGAAAGAAAGCGCCAGCCCGAAACCCAATACCACGGATGCCAATTTGTTCTCCGCCATGGCGCTGCTCAGCAGAATGGGGATTAACAGTTTGTTGAATTTATCGATATTTGCAATTGCATAAAATTCCCGACCACTCAGAAAGCCCTGCAATCGATTTTCAGATCACCGGGAGGGGTAACGTGACACCGGAAATTCACTCTTTTCTCAGCAGTTATGATAATTTCAACAAACTGTTAATGGCAATACGCACGGAGACAGTGTGGACAGACCGCCTGCCGCGAAGGACAGCCCATAACTGGCCAGTCCCAGTTCTGTTACCGCCATTACAGCGCCTTGCGCAACATCAGCGCGACACTGTCCTTGTCGGTGTCGGCGGTCGAGCGAGCGACTTCCTTGCCGCTCTTGAACACGATCAGGGTACTTTGCATGCTCACCTTGAAAGCGCGCAGCGTCTCTTTCTGCTGGTCGAAATCAACCTGCAGCACCTGAAAATTGTTATAGGGCGGCGTCTTCAGCAGGTCTTTGAGAATTATTTCCTGGGCGCGGCAAGTGGAGCACCAGTCAGCATGAACGGAAATCAAAACGGGCTTCCCCTCCTTGAGCAACCGGTCAAACACTGCTTGATCGAACGCATCGCCTATCGCGAATGCGGATGAGATGGTGAGGATGAACAGTAGAAATAAATTACGGAAAAATTTGAACATGATTTGGTCTCCTTGGTGGTTAATTACGCGGTTTACCGCAAAATCCTCGCTGGGCTTGAATGGATGGACACTGGACTGAACCATATGAGCAAAAAACACAACAGTCGCCTGGCTTGGGCCGCAATACTGTCTTGCAGTTCGCGCACTCGTAAAAAAACTGGCATGCGTCAGTTGGCATGATCTGCTGTCTGGCAAACCCACAAAGCGGGCAGGTCAGTACGGATTCAAGAATAATGTCATTATTCTGCACAGCTTACCTAGCGATGTTCAATGCTTTCATGAGTTTTCTCCAAAATATTAAGTTAACGTATGACTTGAGGGAAATCCCCGATCCAACCGAGATTTTCCATTAGAAAATTCAACTGGCTTCCCCCTTTGAAAAAGGGGGATTGAGGGGGATTTTCGTATCCATGCGGCGCTCAAATCCCCCCTAGCCCCCCTTTTTCAAAGGGGGGAATGCCTGTTGCAGCGAGATTTACGCCTAATGGAAAATCTCGGTCCAATGGCTTATTCGAGGTGCCGAAGAAAATAGTTACATCACCATTTTAAAACACGGCCACTTCTATGTTGCTGTAGCCTCACCCGGTGTTTTGAATTTGCTTTTCAACTGCCACCGAACCAGTTATACCCTTTATCTTCCCAATAACCGCCGGGATTAGTGTTGGTGACGAACATCGCAACGATGTGTTTCGGATTTTTATAGCCCAGCTTGGTGGGCATGCGTAACTTCATCGGATAGCCATATTGTGGTGGCAGCGTCTTGCCATCGTAGGTAAAAGTCAGCAGCGTTTGCGCGTGTAGCGCTGTCGGCATGTCGATGCTGGTGTAGTAATCGTCCGCGCATTTGAATCCGACATACTTCGCCGACAGGTCGGCACCGATGCGTTTGAGGAAAGTCGAGAACGTGACCCCGCCCCATTTGCCGATCGCGCTCCATCCTTCGACGCAAATATGGCGGGTGACCTGGTCGGTCTGTGGCAGTTTATACAATTCTTCCAATGACCAACTGTGTTTGTCTGCGACCAATCCGCCGACTTCCAGCAGGTAGTCATCGCCATCAACTTTGGGAATCTCCCATCGCTCGTAGTAAGCATTAAATGGGAACGGTTTGGTAATCATGGATTCGGGATAAGTGGGCGCGAGTATGTTTGGGTCGAACAACCAGGCTTGAACGTCATCGTTAAAACGCGAAACTTTCATCAACATGCGTTCAACCGATTTTTCATCTGTTATCGCACATCCGCTTAAAAGCGACAGCCCCCCCAGCGTGAGCGTACGCTTCAGGAACAAGCGACGCGTCGGGGACGGCAGCGCTTTAAGCGCTTCCTGAATGATGATGGATTTATCGAGTACCGGTTTTTCCATCTTGCTCTCCTCAGCGTCCGCGTACCATCATTATTAATGTTTTCGGCACCAGCGCGACCATCACGACATGTACTATGGTGAACGCCACTAACGCGGCCATGGCAAAGAAGTGAACGACGCGCGCATTATCGTAGTCTCCCATGAGCTCGCCGTCGGAGCGCTCAACATCGGCGTCGCGACCACGCCGAAGAGCGAGGCCGACGCAAAGAGCGACGCCGACATGTTCTCGCCGAAGAACTACAAGGTCGAGACGCTCCCCGACGGCTACGTCGTGACGTATGACAACACGGGCGACATGGGCGCGAACTTCTTCGTCGACT
>JANPNS010000114.1:0-3380 GCA_031427575.1 Gallionellaceae bacterium | reverse complement strand
TATTCAGATTGATGAAGCGGCGATGCGCGAAGGGCTGCCGCTGAAAAAATCCGACTGGCCGTTCTATCTGGACTGGTCGGTGCGCGCTTTCCGGGTGTGTTCTTCCGGCGTCAAAGACGATACGCAGATACACACGCATATATGTTACTCGGAATTCAACGACATCCTGCCCGCCATTGCGGCGATGGATGCGGATGTGATCACCATCGAGACCTCGCGCTCGGATATGGAGTTGCTGGAAGCCTTCCGCGACTTTCAGTATCCCAACGACATCGGCCCAGGTGTCTATGACATCCATTCACCGCGTGTACCCAGCACCGATGAGATGCTGCGCCTGATGCACAAGGCGCTGGTGGTGATTCCGGCGAACCGGCTGTGGATCAACCCCGACTGCGGCCTGAAGACGCGCGGCTGGACGGAAGTGGAAGCGGCATTGACGAACATGGTGGCGGTGGCAAAACAACTGCGCAACAGCACGGCGGTATAGCTGCCGGAGTCTTTAGAGGTGCCCTTTAAAACCTGATCCGTAATTGACCTATGCAATGGGTGACGGGTGGCCGCAAGGCTGCCCATTTTTTGTTTTCTGGTTTGACCAAACCCCCACTCTTCGGGCGTGCCTATCACCTGTTGTGCTATTCTTTCCGCAATCAATTCTGCAATGTTCCACCGATGAAATTATTTGTGTTCGCACTACTGTTGTCCCCTGCTCTTGCGGCAGCGGATCAGGACGCGGAATATCTGGCCGCACGCGATGCCTACCGGGTTGGCAATGCGGCCAAGCTGGATCAGTTTGCTGCGCGACTCAAGCAGTCCCCGCTGGAACCCTATCTCGCCTATTACCAATTGCGCATGCGTCTGGAAACATCGAGTGATGCTACTGTCCTGGCATTTCTCAACCGTTCTGACGACACCCCGTTAATTGACCGCATGCGCGCGGAATGGCTAAAGGTGCTGGGCAAGCATCGGCGCTGGGCCACCTTCGCCGAGCAATACCCGCGCCTGGTGGGCAAAGATGTCGAGCTGACTTGCTACGCACTGGAAGCGCGTCAACACTTGCGAGGAGATAAGGCGCTGCACGAAAACCACGATGAAACCGCTGGGCCTCCTACGGCATCCTTGGTGCAGGAACAGCAAGAGATGCGCGATTTATGGCTGTCCGGCGACGATGAACTGCCGGATAGCTGCACGCCGCTGTTCGATGCTGCGCTTGCCGGCGGCATCATCAGTGAAGCGGATATATGGTCGCGCCTGCGCCTGGCACTGGAGTCTGGCAATGTGACTCTGGCTAAACAGCTATCCAAAAAATTGCCCGCTCAGCGCGCGTTATCTGCATCCTCATTGGACAGTGCCGCCGCCGACCCGGAGCGTTACCTGGGCAAAGCCAAAATGGGCAATGCCTCTGAGGCACAGCGGCTGGTGGCGCTATTTGCGCTGCAACGCCTGGCCAAGCAGCTGCCACAATTGGCTTATACCCAATGGGGAAAAATTGCGGAAAATTTTAACGCGGATGAGCGTCACTATTTTTTTGGCTGGCTAGGCTACGAGGCGGCACGCAAGCACAATGCGCATGCGCTGGATTGGTACAAAGAAGCTGGCGAGGCACCGCTTACTGAGTCGCAGTTGACCTGGCGTGTGCGTGCTGCGTTACGCGTGCAGAATTGGCATGAAATTTGGGCGAGCATTGCGCTCATGTCGCCGCAGCAGCAGGGAGAAGGGGTATGGCGTTACTGGAAGGCGCGGGCGCTGCGGGAATTGGGGCACTTGCCTGAAGCAGAGGAATTGTTTAGCGAGTTGAGCACTGACTATAATTATTATGGTCAGTTGGCAGCCGAGGAACTCGGTGCGTCATCTGCATCGGGCATGATATCGGCCAGCTACCAACCGAGCAAAGCGGCCATAAACAGTATGCTGGCGCAACCCGCCGTGCAGCGCGCACTGGCGCTGTATCGCATGGATTTACGCACTGACGCAGTGCTGGAATGGGACTGGGCAACGCGCAAATTTGACGACAAACAATTGCTGGTGGCAGCGGAAATTGCGCGCCGTAACGAGATGTACGATCATGCCATTAATACCGCCGACCGCACTGTGCAATTGCACGATTTCAATCTGCGTTACCCGGCACCGTATCGCGACGAAATGCAGGGCCATGTTCGCAAAAACGAGCTGGAAGAAGCCTGGGTCTATGGGCTCATGCGCCAGGAGAGCCGTTTCGTTGCCCAGGCCAAATCGACCGCGGGCGCGGCGGGCATCATGCAGGTCATGCCGGCAACGGCGCGCTGGATTGCGCAAAAGCTGGGCATGAAGGATTATCGCAAGGCGCTAATTCATCAGCTCGATACCAATCTCAAACTGGGCACGTACTACATGAAAACCGTTCTGGCGTCGCTCGACAATAACCCGTTATTGGCTTCCGTTGCTTACAATGCCGGCCCCCGGCGAGCGCGCCAATGGCGTGCGGAAAACGCGCTGGAAGGAACGATATACGCGGAAACCATCCCGTTTGACGAGACCCGCCAATATGTTAAAAAGGTAATGAGCAATACCGTGTATTACTCCAAGCTGTTCGGCCAGCCACCGCGCTCGCTCAAAGAACGTCTTGGCGTTATTGCGGGTACTCAGGTTGGTGCGTCCGACAACGCTGCCGACCCGCAGACCATAAATCCCATCAGTGCCGAACCCGTCGAACCATGAACAGTGAACTGAAAATCTATTGCGTCGGCGGCGCGGTGCGCGACCAACTACTTGGCTTGCCGGTGCAGGATCATGATTGGGTCGTGGTGGGCGGCACACCGGAGGACATGGCGGCACGCGGCTACCAACCGGTGGGCAAGGATTTCCCGGTATTCCTGCATCCTGATACGCATGAGGAATACGCGCTGGCGCGCACCGAGCGCAAGACTTCGCGCGGCTATAAAGGCTTTGATGTGTATGCCGCGCCGGACGTCACGCTGGAGCAGGATTTATCGCGCCGCGACTTCACCATCAATGCCATTGCCCAAGCTGCGGATGGCAGCTTGATTGATCCCTATAACGGCGTTGCTGATTTGCGCGCCGGAATTTTGCGCCATGTCAGCCCGGCATTCAGCGAAGACCCGGTGCGTATTCTGCGCGCAGCGCGATTTGTGGCGCGCTTCGGCTTCGCCATCGCGCCGGACACGCTGACGTTGATGCGCGACATGGTCAACAGCGGCGAAGTGGATGCGCTGGTGGCAGAACGAGTGTGGCAAGAGCTGGCACGCGGCCTGATGGAAAAAACACCATCACGTTTTTTCACCACGCTGCGCGAGTGTGGTGCGCTGGCTAAAATCCTGCCCGAAGTGGACGCGCTGTTCGGTGTGCCACAAACGCCGAAATATCATCCGGAAATTGATTGCGGT
>JANPNS010000113.1:0-2811 GCA_031427575.1 Gallionellaceae bacterium | reverse complement strand
GCTCAGGGCAAACGGGCTTATCGGGAGAGGGCAGTTCGGTTTGGATGCGGTGCTGCAACTGGCGGGCAACCGCCTCGCCGGTATCCACCAGGACTATGTTGGGTCTCACCACTTCGCGGATCAGCGGTGCCAGAAAAGGGTAGTGGGTGCACCCAAGGATCAGGGTGTCTGCGCCGCGCGCCAGCAAGGGTGCGGTGTAACGTTCAATAAGCTCGCGTGTCTGTGGGCCATGTAGATCGCCCAGTTCCACTTGCTCAACCAGACCGGGGCAGCCTTGGGTGACGATCTCGACTTCTCCGGCGTAGCGTTCCAGCAGTGCGGCGAAGCGTGCACTTTCCAGCGTGCCTGTGGTGGCCAGCACGCCGACCACTCCGCTGCGGGTGGCGGCAACGGCGGGTTTGACGGCGGGCTCCATGCCTATGATGGGTAGCGTGAAATTTTTGCGTAGCGAGCTGATTGCGGCGGCGGTAGCGGTGTTGCAGGCGATGACGATGGCGTGTGCGCCTTGTTCAATCAGGAAGCGGGTCAGGGTGAGCGAGCGTCGTTCGATGAAGGACGGGGATTTGTTGCCGTAGGGGACGTGGGCGGAATCGGCGATGTAGATCAGGCGTGCGTGCGGGAGGTGGTGGCGGATGTGATGGAGGACGGAGAGTCCGCCGACGCCGGAATCAAATACGCCGATGGTGGTGGGTGGGGGGGTCACATTAATTTCCTGCCATGTGGTCCAGGCAATTAAAAGGTGGCGGGGACTGTTAAGGCAAAACCTACCACCCCTTCCGCTTCGCTCCCTCCCCTCCTTGAAAAAAGGAGGGGAGGAAACATTTGGCACCGTGAAACAATTTATTTCCCCTCCTTGTTGAGGAGGTGTGGCACGAGAGTGCCGGGGTGGTTAGGCGACCATACCCTGGCTACGCAAATACTCTTCATACGTGCCGTGGTAATCGGACACACCCTTGGCGGTGATTTCGATGATGCGCGTGGCCAATGACGAAACAAATTCTCGGTCATGGCTGACGAAAATCAACGTGCCTTTGTATAAATCCAGCGCGGTGTTGAGCGCTTCTATGGATTCCATATCCATGTGGTTGGTGGGTTCGTCCATCAGCAGTACGTTGGGCTTTTGCAGCATCAGTTTGCCGAACAGCATGCGGCCTTGTTCACCGCCTGACAGCACGTTCACTTTTTTATGTACGTCGTCGCCGGAAAACAGCAAACGGCCCAGCGTGCCGCGCACCACCTGGTCATCATCACTCGGCCCGCGCCAATAGGTCATCCAGTCCATCATGATTTTGTCTGTGGCAAAGTCGGTGGCGTGGTCTTGCGCGTAATAGCCCAGCTTGGCTTTCTCGGCCCATTTGATAGTGCCGGTGTCGGGCGCCAGGTCGCCCGCCAAACAGCGCAGCAAGGTAGTTTTGCCGATACCGTTGGGGCCGATGATGGCGACTTTTTCACCGGCATCGATGCGGAAATTGACATTGGAAAACAGCATACGGTCGAAACCCTTGGCCATCTTTTGCACCTCGACTGCGACCCGGTGCAGTTTTTCGCGTTCGTCATATTCAAAACGGATGAAGGGATATTGGCGGCTGGAGGGTTTGATGTCTTCGATTTTTATTTTGTCGATCTGGCGCGCGCGCGAGGTGGCTTGTTTGGCCTTGGACGCATTGGCCGAGAAACGCGCCACGAAGGCTTTCAGCTCGGCCACTTTTTCCTTGGCTTTAACATTGTCTGACGCTTGCTGCGCCCGCGCCTGGGTGGATGCCAGCATGTAATCGTCATAGGTGCCGGGGTAAACCATGATGCGACCGTAATCCAGGTCGGCCATGTGGCTGCATACGCTATTCAAAAAGTGGCGGTCGTGCGAGATGATGACCATAGTTGAGTTGCGCGCGTTCAAAATATCTTCCAGCCAACGTATGGTGTTGATGTCCAGGTTGTTGGTTGGCTCATCCAGTAACAAAATTTCTGGATCGGAAAACAGCGCTTGCGCCAGCAACACGCGCAATTTGAATCCGGGTGCCACTTCGCGCATCGGGCCCTGGTGCAGCTCAATCGGAATCCCCACGCCCAGCAGCAACTCCCCGGCGCGCGCTTCGGCGGTGTAGCCATCAAATTCGGCGAATTTCGCTTCCAGGTTGGCGGCATGCATATAGTCTTCTTCGCTGGCATCAGGGTTGGCATAGATGGCATCGCGCTCGGCCATCACTTCCCACATTTCGGCATGGCCCATCAAAACCACATCCAGCACGCGCACATCTTCGAACGCGAATTGGTCCTGGCGCAGCTTGCCCAAGCGCTCGCCCTTGTCCAGCATGACATTGCCCGAGCTTTGGTCGAGGTCGCCTCCGAGGATTTTGATGAACGTGGATTTGCCGCAGCCGTTGGCGCCTATCAGGCCGTAACGGTTGCCATCACCGAACTTGACGGAAACATTTTCGAACAGCGGCTTGGCGCCGAATTGCATGGTGATATTAGCAGTAGCAAGCATTTACAAAATCCTGGCAAACAGAAACGGGCGCGCATTCTATCACGCGCGCGGCTTACATCTGGCTATTAGGCTAGGCTACAATGGCTGCTCTACAATGATCGCACAATAATATTATGGTTCCTCATCTCGCTACTGCCCTTAACGGCCCGCTACTGGATCTTGAGACTGGCATCATCAAGGCACAGCCTGCTATCGAGCATTGGTTCCGCGCGCAATGGCGCGAACACACGATTCCGTTCTACACTTCGGTCGATTTGCGTAATGCCGGTTTCAAGCTGGCGCCAGTGGACACCAACCTGTTTCCCGGCGGCTTTAACAATCTC
>JANPNS010000112.1:0-3249 GCA_031427575.1 Gallionellaceae bacterium | reverse complement strand
CCGATTTGCGCCGCATCGCGCTTCTGGAAGACCAGATTCTGGCGGCTGAAAATCAAACAGCTCGGACCATCTTTGCGCTCTACTGCCGCCACCCAGGACACTGCGGATTCAACTGTATCGCACGGACGCCAAACTTCCATGCTCGGGATAAGGCGCAAGGTCGCGGTTTGCTCGACTGCCTGATGGGTCGGGCCGTCTTCACCGAGGCCGATGGAATCATGCGTGTACACAAACAACACGCGGATTTTCATCAACGCCGCCATGCGCAGCGCGTTGCGCGCGTATTCCGAGAACATCAGGAAAGTGCCGCCGAATGGCAACAATCCGCCGTGCAAGGCCATACCATTCATGATGGCGGACATGCCAAACTCGCGCACGCCATAGCTGATGTAATTGCCGGTCGACTTGCCGTGAATATGCTTGGCGCCAGTCCAGTTAGTCAGGTTGGAGCCGGTCAGATCCGCCGAACCACCGAGGAATTCCGGCAGCACCGGCACCAGGCCGTTAATGGCATTCTGCGAAGCCTTGCGCGTGGCGATGGTTTCCGCTTTTTCATTGGCCTTGGCGATCACCTCGGCCGCATGCTGCGCCCAGTTAGCCGGCAGATCACCCTTCATGCGCCGTTCAAACTCGGCCGCTTCTTTCGGGAACGCCTTGCGATATTCGGCAAGTTTAATGTTCCACAATTTTTCCAGCCCCTCGCCCTTGGTGCGCGCATCCCAAGCCTGGTAGACATGCGCGGGGATTTCAAACGGCGGATATTTCCAGCCGATGTGCGCGCGCGTAGCGGCAACTTCGGCATCGCCCAGCGCTGCGCCGTGCACGTCATGCGTGCCTTCCTTGTTCGGAGAACCCGCACCGATGATGGTCTTGCAGCAAATCAGCGTGGGCTTGTCAGTGACCAGCTTGGCGGCCTTGATGGCGTCATCCACTGCCTCCGGATCATGCCCTTCCACGTTGCCGATCACATGCCAGCCGTAAGCTTCAAAACGCTTGGCGGTATCGTCGGTAAACCAGGCGCCAACATGGCCATCTATGGAAATATCGTTATCGTCCCAGAACGCAATCAGCTTGCCCAGACCCCAAGTGCCGGCCAGCGCGCAAGATTCATGCGAAATGCCCTCCATCATGCAGCCGTCACCCATGAACACGTAAGTGTGATGATTGACGATTTCGTGGCCGGGGCGATTGAATTCATGAGCCAGCAGTTTTTCCGCTAGAGCAAAACCCACGGCGTTGGTAATACCCTGACCCAGCGGGCCGGTAGTGGTCTCAACGCCTGCGGTATAACCATACTCGGGATGGCCGGGAGTCTTGGAGTGCAACTGACGGAAGCGCTTCAGCTCCTCCATCGGCAGGTCATAACCGGTCAAATGCAGCAAGGAATAAATCAGCATCGAGCCGTGGCCGTTGGAGAAAACAAAACGGTCGCGATCCGCCCATTTAGGGTTGGCCGGGTTGTGGCGCAGATGATGGTTCCACAGCACTTCGGCTATTTCAGCCATGCCCATAGGCGCGCCGGGATGCCCGGAATTGGCCTTCTGCACCGCATCCATAGCCAAGGCACGGATTGCGCCTGTTGTGTCATTAAACTTGGGTGGTTTTACTTTACGAACTGAAGCCATTTTTCACTTGCCCCTTGAACATCCCCGAAGAGATTAGATTATTGCCGCCAAAAAGGGGGCAATTATGCCGCACCGACCCGTTTTGGGCAACAGCAGCATAACAAGCAGGCTTGTTGCCGCTCCAAGACTGCCTTGTCAGTTGGGCATAGCAGAATCCAAAGAGAATAAACTTTACCTTGGCAATGCCTGCATCCAATTAGCGTGATTTATTTTTTCATCCCTTTCAAACCTCACTTCATAGCCATATTTTTTAGCTGGGGAAGCATTCCTGTTTGGTCATTCAGGCATCTCTTGGTCATCCATATCTTTTTTTGCGATCTTGATGCCGAGCTGCTTTAGCTTGCGATATAAATGAGTGCGCTCCAAACCTATTTTTTGCGCCACATGGGTAACATTGCCATTCTCTTTGCGCATGTGGTAGTTAAAGTAGAGGCTGTCAAAATGGTCACGTGCCTCGCGCAAGGGCAAGTCGAGCGGTAGCGCGAATTGCGCCGCAGCATCAACACCGGTTTCTACGCCCCATCTGCCAGCCTGATCTGCTGGCTGGCCTTCCGGCCGAGCGGGTGGCGCACCCAGACGGATTGCCCTGGCGACAGCATCGAGCAACTTCTGCAAGGCTATGGGTTTTTCCAGGAAATCCACCGCGCCGATGCGGGTTGCCTCAACCGCTGTTTCTATGGTGCCGTGCCCGGACATCATGATCACCGGCATGGTCAATAGGCCCTGGGCCACCCATTCCTTGAGCAGACTGACGCCATCGGTGTCCGGCATCCAGATGTCCAGCAACACTAAATCCGGCGCTTGCCGGTTGCGCAAGGCGCGTGCCTGTTCGGCATTTTCTGCCAGATGCACGTGGTAGCCTTCGTCGAACAGGATTTCCGAAAGCAACTCGCGTATCCCGATTTCATCATCCACCACCAGAATTTCTTTAGCTGCCATTTTTTATGCGACCTCTTTCTCAGTTAACAGGGGCAAGGTGACGATTACCCGCGTGCCGCCCATTGCCACATTCTCGATGGCGATGCTGCCGCCGTGTTCTTCCACGATTTTCTTCACAATTGCCAAGCCCAAGCCAGTGCCCTTGGGCTTGGTGGTCATATACGGCTCGAAAGCACGCGCCAGAATATGTTCGGGAAAGCCGCTGCCATTGTCTTGTACACACAGCTTTAGCGTGTTGCCGGTATTCTCAGTGCTCAGGATAATTTCCCGCTGGGTCACATTTTTCAAAGCATCGTGCGCGTTCTGCAACAGGTTGTGAATCACCTGACGCAAGCGCGTCGGATCACCTTTTAGATGGGTTTGCGCTGCCTCCAGGCGCAGCGTGATCGGGCTGCTGCTGGCTTCATAAAGACCCAACACCTCACGCAGCAGCTGGTGCATGTCCAGTGCCACCAACCTGGGCGCGGGCGCGCGCGCATAATCGGCGAATTCCATGACCATGTTTTTCATCGCCGCCACCTGGCTCACAATCGTCTGCGTGGCACGCCGCAACAGCAGCGCATCGCTGTCGCCCAGCCGGTCGCTCAATTTGTGCTGCAAACGCTCCGCAGAAAGCTGAATGGGCGTGAGCGGATTCTTGATTTCGTGCGCCAGACGGCGCGCCACTTCGCCCCACGCGGCCTGG
>JANPNS010000111.1:0-4070 GCA_031427575.1 Gallionellaceae bacterium | reverse complement strand
TGTCATAAGCACGCTCGGTCACGAATTTCTCATCCGGACGTTTGAGCAAACCATACAACTCGCAGGATGCCTGCTCCTCGGCGTAGCGCACCACTTCCTCTATCCATACCGGGCTGTTGGTGCGCATCGTTATGGTCACATGCGAACGCTGGTTGTGCGCGCCACGCTCGGAAATCTTCTTGGAGCAGGGGCACAAGGTGGTCACCGGCACCAATACCTTCATGGTGAAATGATATTGCCCGTTGTCGATCTCGCCGATAAAGGTTACTTCGTAATCCAGCAAGCTCTTCACACCGGATACCGGCGCGGCCTTGTTTATGAAATAGGGAAAACTCATTTCGATATGGCCGGATTGCGCTTCCAGTTTCTGCACCATCTCGCGCAGAATGCTCTCAAACGATTCAACCGAAGTCTCGCGCCCGTGATGGTTGAGTATCTCTACAAAGCGCGACATATGCGTACCCTTGAAATTGTGCGGCAGGTGCACATACATATTGAAGGTGGCAATCGTGTGCTGTACCCCCCCGGCGTTCTTGTCCTTGACCTGCACCGGATGGCGTATGCTCTTGATACCGACCCTGTTGATCGCCAGATGGCGCGTGTCGGCCATGTTCTGCACGTCGGGGATGGTGTGTTGCTTAATGTCAGTGATGGAATTCATGTTGCCTCCATGGATATAGAACTGAAGATTATACCAATTAACCTAGTAAAAGAGTCAACAAATTTGCTGGGTCGCCGGTATTAATATTGCTTGATGCATAGCGTGCGCTGTGCGCACGACATACCCTTGAGAGCCGTGCGCACAGCGCACGCTACCACTTGGGCCAATAGTTATCGAGAGCAATTATCCAAGGCAGTCTTCTCAAATGAACCCGCATACCGCTTCAGATTCTCCACATACCGCGCCGCATTCCTGTGCATTGCCGTTATTTCATCCTCGCTCAAAGTACGCAGCACCTTCCCCGGTGACCCCACTACCAGTGAATTATCGGGAATGACTTTGCCTTCGGTGATCAGAGTGTTCGCGCCGATCAGGCAATTACGGCCGATTACGGCGTGGTTGAGGATGGTGCTGTGGACGCCGATCAGGCTGCCATCGCCTATGGTGCAGCCGTGCAGCATGGCGAGATGGCCGACGGTGACGTTGTTGCCTATTGTCAGTGGCGCGCCGGGGTCAGTGTGCAGCACGGCACCATCCTGAATATTGCTGTTGCTGCCAATACGGATGGGTTCGTTGTCGCCGCGCAGAACGGCGTTAAACCAGATGCTGACGTTGTCTTGCAGGATGACGGCGCCGATGACGCTGGCATTGGGCGCGATGAAATGCTGTTGCCCGTGCAATTCTGGCGTGCGTTCGCCTAGACGATAAAGCATATGGTTTTCCCCTCTCTCCTAACTCTCTCCCGAGAGAAGCCCCTCTCCTCAATCCTCTCCAGCAAGCGGGAGAGGAGGCGAACGAGAAAAGCTATCTTCAAATCCCAGCGGGAGAGAGGGATGTGGTCTCGCTGCGCGAGTTTCAGGTTAATGCGGCCGCCCCGGCTTGTGCGATCTGCCCGTCCTGAAACGAGCGCACACCGCTGATGCCCAGCCCGCCAATGATCTGATTATCTCGTATGAGCGGTACACCGCCTTCGGCGGGTATGGTGCCGGGCAGAGCGAGATGGATTAAACGTCCGCCCATTACTGCATCTTCCGCAGCCTTGGTTGGCCGCTGGAACGCCACGGCTGCCCGCGCTTTTTTAATGGCCAGCTTCACGCTGCCGAACTGGGTATCGTGGTTGCGTTGCAGATAGAGCAGATGGCCGCCGTCATCCACTACGGCTATCACCACGCGCCATGCGTTGGCCAGCGCACAGACCTCGGCAGCCGCTGCGATGCGCTTGGCGTCGTCAAGAGTGAGAATGGGTTTGCTGGTCATGCGCTATGCGCCGCGAGCGCGGTAAATATCCTGTTGCTGACGCTATCCACGCTGCCGATGCCGGGAATGTTGATGCAGTGCGGTGCGCGCGCATCGCCACTTTTCTCCCATGCCTGGTAATACTCGACCAGCGGTTTGGTCTGGTCGTGATAAATCGTCAGGCGCTTGGTGACGGTGCCTGCCTCGTCGTCCGGGCGTTGCACCAGGTCTTCGCCGCTGATGTCATCTTTGCCGGTCACCTTGGGCGGGTTGAATGTGATGTGATAGGTGCGCCCGGATGCTGCATGCACGCGGCGGCCATCCATACGCTGGATGATGTCACTGTCCGGAACCTCAAGCTCCACCACAAAATCAACCTCTATCCCCCCATCCTTCATGGCCTGGGCTTGCGGGATGGTGCGCGGAAAACCATCCAGCAGGAAACCATTAGCGCAGTCTTTTTCCTTGATGCGCTCTTTGACCAGATTGATGATGATGTCATCCGATACCAGCGCGCCTGCATCCATTACTTTCTTGGCCGCTTTCCCCAGCGGTGTACCAGCCTTGACCGCAGCTCGCATCATATCGCCGGTGGAGATCTGCGGGATATTGAATTTTTCCTTGATCGTGTTGGCTTGAGTGCCTTTACCGGCGCCGGGTGCGCCTAGCAGGATTATTCGCATAGTAGTGTTCCAAAGATTAAGCTAGAAAATATTTGCCACAGAGAACACAGAGCTCACAGAGAAAAAACAAGGTACCCCCTTAACGGAAAATCTTATCCATCAGAAAACATGAAAAATGTGTGGGTACTACGCCTTCTCTGTGTCCTCTGTGATCTCTGATGTAACTACTAGCCATTCGACCAGGCTATCAAAAGACGATAGCCAAGTCGCTGGTTATGTGGCTGGCATTAAGTTTTCGGGATTATACGCCAGCATCAAACAGCTTGCGGGCAGTGTGCAAATCCTGCTCAGTGTCGACCCCGCTTGGCGGCGCATCGGCGCTGATGGTGACGCCGATTTTGTAGCCATGCCACAGCGCGCGCAATTGTTCCAGCGCCTCAATTTTTTCGATGGCGGCAGGCTCAAGCTGGCCAAAGACGCGCAGGAAACCGGCGCGGTAGGCATAGATGCCAATGTGGCGCAGTGCTGGTAAACCTTCAGGGAGTTTCCCCCTCGCTGTGCTTTCCCCGCCTGCAGACGAGGAGAGTGCAAACACGTCGCGCGAATAAGGAATCGGTGCGCGGCTGAAATACAGGGCGTTGCCCTGTTTGTCCAGCACCACTTTGACAACATTGGGGTTACGCAGGGTTTGCTCATCATGGATAGGATGACCGGCCGTCGCAATCACGCATTGCGGATGATCGTGCAGGTGTTGTGCCACGGCACGAATAAGCTGTGGCGGCATGAGCGGCTCATCGCCCTGCACATTGACCACGATGGTGTCGTCCGGCCATTGCAGTTGTTCCACTACCTCGGCAATACGATCGGTGCCGCTGAGATGGCTGGTGTGGGTCAAACAGGCTTTGAAGCCATGTTCATGCACGGCAGCCATGATGGATTGATGGTCGGTGGCTATCCAGATTTGTTGCGCGCCGCTTTTTGCAACCTGCTCGGCCACCCGCACTACCATCGGCTTGCCGGCAATCGGCAACAAGGGTTTGCCGGGCAGACGGGTAGATGACAACCGGGCCGGGATAACAACGTGAAAGGGAATCATCGAAGCCGTTCGACTTCTTCCGGCGTCATCGTGCGCGCCTCATCTGCCAGCATCACCGGGATGTCGTCCCGGATAGGAAAGGCCAGCCGGTCTGCTTTGCAGATTAACTCCTGTTCGGCCTTGCGGTAAATCAGCGGAGATTTGCACAGCGGGCAAACCAGAATATCAAGCAGTTTGGCGTCCATCAGAGGTGATCCTTTCCAGGATGTGTTGGGTAAGCGCCGGATCCAGCTGCGCATTCACGCGCAGTACCCAGCATTTTTCGGTGGCGAACGAAGTGCATTTTACCGCATCTTTTTCCGTCATGAGTATGGCATCGGCATCAGTATAGGCCAGATCGGCGGCGGTATAGCGATGATGATCGGGAAATGGGTGGGCATGCACCTTCAGCCCCAGATGATTCAGATACGCAAAAAAGCGTTGTGGATGGCCGATGCCGGCGATGGCGTGCAGA
>JANPNS010000110.1:0-1922 GCA_031427575.1 Gallionellaceae bacterium | reverse complement strand
CTGCGCTGGGCCATCCCCAGGCAACTGCCGGTCATCCTGCGCGGCCAGACCATACGCCGGTTGCATCGCCGCGCCAAATATCTGCTGATCGAATGCGACAGCGGCACGCTCATTCTCCACCTCGGCATGTCCGGCAGCCTGCGTGTTCTGCCTGTCGACACACCTGCGCAGCATCACGAACATTTCGACCTGGTCCTGGAAAACGGAATGTTGATGCGCCTGCGCGACCCGCGCCGTTTTGGCGCAGTGTTGTGGCATGTCGGCAACCCATCATTGCATCCGCTATTGGCCAAGCTGGGATTGGAGCCGCTGGAGCATGAATTTGATGGCGAGCACCTGTATCGCGCTACACGCACACGCGACGCGGCGATCAAGCTGGTCATCATGGATCACCATCTGGTGGTGGGCGTGGGCAACATTTACGCCAATGAAGCCTTGTTCCGCGCCGGCATCCGCCCGCAACTTAGCGCAAGCAAATTGAGTAAGCCTCGTTGTGCGCGGCTGGTGCAAACCATACGGGAGACTTTAACGGAAGCGATCGCGCTGGGTGGCAGCAGCTTGCGCGATTTTGTCGGCAGCGATGGCGAGCCTGGATATTTTCAGCAGCACTATTGGGTTTATGGACGTGCTGGGGAGCCGTGCCGCGCGTGCGGTACTGCGATAAAACAGATCAAGCAGGGGCAGAGATCGAGTTTTTATTGTCATGAATGCCAAAAGTAAGGTATAGATACTTCTTCGCCACTTAAACCTGACAGTTAAAAAATATGCCCCCGTTTTACGATCGGCTACGTGCCGCTATTCCCTTGTTTCCGCTGCTCATCGCACTTCTCGTTGTAAGCATTTTTAGCGCGACTCGTATCGGCTTGGCTCTGTATGCCGGTTTCGATTTGGTCGAGTTGTCGCTCTGGCCGAGCATAACCATCAAGGGGCTGTATTTTGATCTGGCGGTCACAGCGATATTGATTGCGTTCATCTGCCTGTATGAAGCGATATTGCCGAACCGATGGCGTGCCAGCCGCTGGCATGGCGCGCTGCGCCTGGTTTGGCTGTGGGGAGCAGTTGCCCTGTTGTTGTTTGGCGCAGTAGCCGAGGTGACATTCTGGATTGAATTTTCCACGCGCTTTAATTTCATAGCCGTGGATTATTTGCTGTACACGCAGGAGGTGATCGGTAATATCCGCGAATCCTATCCAGTGACTTGGATATTGTCAGCCATAGGTATATCTTCTGCCATAATCGTTTGGTTATTGCGCTCCCGGATTCGCGCAATTGATTCGACACCCATCACGAAAACCGGACGCATTGTTCTCGTCGTTGCTGCGCTTCTGTTGCCAGCACTTAGCATCAGCGTGAGTAATGTTGATCAAATGCAGGGGCTGAATAATACCTACGCGGATGAATTATCCGGCAATGGGCTGTTCACATTCGCTGCGGCAATGCGGCGCAACGAGCTGGATTACGATAAATTTTATCTCACCATCCCGCAAGAAACAGCCGATGCAACGCTCAAACAGCTTGGTGTCAAACGCATACCGTTGTCAGTCACCCTTCGGGAAAATGCCGACACTGATGAAGCAGAGGATAATACGCCATTCACCAAACGGCCACGAAACATTGTGCTCATTTCGGTCGAAAGCCTGTCGGCATCCTTCCTTGGGGCTTATGGTGCGACTACAGGACTGACCCCCCATTTGGATAAACTGGCGCGAGAGGGGCTGAAATTTGAACGCGTGTTTGCTACCGGCACGCGCACCGTGCGCGGACTCGAAGCGCTCTCACTGGGCACGCCGCCAGTGCCGGGGCAAGCCATCGTGCGCCGCCCCGACAACGAGCATCTCACCACTATTGGCGAGTTGTTGGAATACCAGGGATTTTCCACTTACTTTTTTTATGGCGGCTACGGCTATTTCGACAACATGAAT
>JANPNS010000109.1:0-4082 GCA_031427575.1 Gallionellaceae bacterium | reverse complement strand
CATACAACCGCGCCAATTTGATCGCTGCCTCATTCGCCTCGCAGCCGGAATTGCACAGAAAGACTTCCTGCATTTTGGACAACGCGCACAACTTGTCGGCCAGCTGTTCCTGTTCGGGCACTTGATAGATGTTGGAAGCATGAATCAGCTTGCCGATCTGCGCGCCCAGCGCAGCAGTAAAGCGCGGATGGGCATGGCCCAGGGTATTGACGGCGATGCCGGACAGGGCGTCCAGATAACGCTTGCCATTGGTATCCCACAGCCATGCGCCTTCCCCGTGCGTGAACGCGACCGGCAGGCGAGCATAGGTGTTCATCAAATGCGAGGTAGGCATAATTTATAAATGACATACGGCGGCAGGGCCGCCGTATTGAATTGCTAAAAACGTATATTGAGCCAAACTGCCCTTGCGTGGCAAGGGAAAAGTGGCCCCAAAATAACCGGGACACCGAAACAAAAAAGCCGACATCACCGTCGGCTTATTTGTTACTGACACAGCCGTACAGCAGTCTTAGGCCATCGCCTTGATGGCAGCTGACAGGCGGCTTTTATGCCGGGCGGCCTTGTTCTTGTGTATTATCTTTTTGTCGGCGATCGAATCCACGATACGGGTGGACTCGATGAAAGAGGCTTGCGCAATAGCTTTGTCACCGACTTCAATAGCTTTTGCTACTCGCTTGATAGCGGTGCGCAGTTCCGAGCGCAGACTGGTATTATGGCTGCGCTGTTTATCCGATTGTCGTGCACGTTTTCTGGCTTGTTTTGTGTTAGCCATGGCAACTCCTTGAGAATTTCATTCGCAATAAAAGGCGCGCATTATACGAAGCTTGGCCTGGTTTAGCAATCGTTATGTTTTCCTCCCTTGGTGACCAGGTTTTCGGCAGGCCGACCACAGATATTCGACAATGGCCGCTAATTTGAATAGCATAAGAGTCCAGCCCACTGATTGAGGTGTGCTGCAAGAGTGTGGTGCGTCTTGTAACGGCACCATGGGTTGCGGCATTTATTTACGTTAAATCCACATATGGATAAAAAAATTATATTTGTCAAAACCAGCAAGGGTAAAGACGAATTCGAAAACAAAACCAGCCATCTGTTTGGTGACTTTAAACGCGCCTTGGGTTTGGTTGATGACAAGTCCACGGTGGAAGAGCTGAAGAAACGGGCTGCGCCCAGCCTGCGCTCGTCGTTTGATGCCATGCTGAAAGAACTGGTAAATGGCGGGTTTATTCAGGACAAGGTGGGTGGCGTTGTTAAGGTGGAGACTCCCAAAGCGACGCCCAGGATGTCCACTCTTAAAATGGCTATACCTGCTGTCCAACCAAAGGATAGCGAAGAATATCTGGACTTTACCAGTGCCATGCCTAAGCTGAGCAAAGAGGCTTTGGCAGCCGAGGAAGATAAGGCGCAAGCGCAGTTGGCCGCGCAGGAACAGGTGCGTCGCGCCAAATTTGAATTACAGGAAAAGGCTCGTGCTGAGGCCGATGCAAAGGCTAAACAGGAAGCGGAAGTCAGGGCTCGTGCCGAAGCTGAAGCTTTCCGCCTCAAGGCAGAGCAGGAAGCGGCAAAGGTCATGACCGAATTGCATTCGGCACAGGCCAGCACAGAAGAGGAAGCAGAAGCCAAAGCCCGTGCCGAAGTCGAAACTGCGCGCATCAAGGCAGAGCGGGATACGGCACAGGCCAAAGCAGAACTGGCTGCGGCTCAGGCCAAGGCAAAACAGGAAGCAGAAGCCAAAGCCCGTGCCGAAGTCGAAACTGCGCGCATCAAGGCAGAGCTGGAAGAAGCCAAGCTCTTGGCCGAGCTGGCCGAGGCGCAGGCCAAAACAAATGTGGAGGCCGAAGCCAAGGCGCGTGCTGCGGCCGCAATGAAGGCGACTCATCAGGCAAAAGCGGGGTCGCACACACAGATACCGGAAGATAGATCACTAAAAGCCAGGGCTGACGATGAAGCGCGCCAGCTGACTGAGTCGCAGGCCAGAATTTGGGCAGAAGCAGAACAGCGCGCCAGGATGCAGGCGCAACAAGCTGATGCTGCGCAACAAATGGCGCAGAAAACCGAAAAAAACCCGCCCGCCAAAGTTATTCCACGTGTCACCAGAGAGCCACGCCAACCTTTCCCCCTGGGCAAGATAAGCGCCGGCGTGTTAGTTCTGTCCCTGGTGCTGGCTGTGCTACTACCCTACGTTTGGCCGATGCAGGACTATATAACGCAAATTGAGCAGAGGCTGTCCGCGCAACTGCATCAACCGGTACGCATAGGGCGCCTGCGCCCAAGCCTGCTACCCCTGCCAAAACTGGAAATGCAGAATGTTTCCGTGGGCAGTGGGCAGGAGCTGAAAGCAAACAGTGTCGTTCTGAATTTTAATATTGCCGCGCTGTTTGCCGAAATCAGGACAATTGACCAAATGGAAATTGGCGAGCTTACATTCAAGGCAGAGACTTTCGACAAAGCACTGTCCTGGATGCAGGTGGCGGGAGGGGATGCGAATTATCCGGTAACACAGATGGTGCTGCAACGAGCACGCATCAGTGGAGCGGAACTCAACCTGCCGACATTGAGTGGAGTGGTGGATTTTGATGGGAAGGGGCACCTGGTCAAAACAGTATTGAGCAGCGACGATGGCAAATTTACTGTGCATCTGCAGCCGCAGCAGACACGCTGGCAGATCGCGCTGGCGATCAAGGAAAGCAGCTTGCCACTTGTGCCGGGCATCATGTTTGGCGAATTGAATGTAAAGGGCGAGGTGGGCGCAGGCGAAGCCAATTTCAGTGTGATAGAAGGGTTGCTATATAAGGGGAAATTGTTGGGCAGCGCTCGTCTTACCTGGAAGAATGGCTGGCAGCTACAGGGGCAGCTAAATGTAAAATCGTTGGCGCTGCAGGAAGCGTTGCCGCAATTAGGGATTAATGGCGAGATGGATGGAAACGCCAGTTTTGCCTTGCGTGGAGCGCAGCTCCCGCTGCTGGTCAAGACGCCGCATCTGGATGGGCGCCTTGCAGTCAGGAAGGGATTCATCAATAGCATAGATATGGTAGAAACCGTACGGGTAGCAAACCGTCAGGGCAGCGCATCCACCGGCCGTACCCATTTTGATGAGTTGACTGGCAACTTTCTGCTGGACGGAAACAGTCAACAACTTCGCCAGATCAGGATTTCGGCAGGGGTAATGAGCGCGAATGGTTTTGTGGATGTGGTCTCTGGCAAGCAATTGTCGGGGCGATTGAACGTTGATTTGAAAATGCGCGCCGAGATGGGTAGCATGCCGTTGACGCTGTCTGGCACGCTCACTGAGCCAGTATGGCGAACGAGGCGCTAGTGTCGCGAACCAGAAATAACGGAACATGCTACAAAACCTGTAGGGCGGAAAAACGTAGCGCCTTCCGCCGTATGATCCCCATTCGGCGGATAACGCCTTCGGCTGTGTCAATTCCACATCCAGCTTGCTGGATATAACCAGCCACTTGGTTGTCGTTTTTTGACAACCTAGTGGAATGGCTAGTTGTTTCACCAGTGGATTGCCTGACTTTGTTGCATCCGCCCTACAAGGATGCGGGTAGGTTAAGAACAATGTTTCACAATTTATGATTTGCAATACTAGAGCGGGGATAGTGTTTTTCCCGGCAGTCAGTTTTGCCAGCAAATATTTTTGACCAAATTAATAACTTTCTGCTTGCGATATTCTCCCTGATACCTATGCCAAGCTAGCCAAATCGGGCATTGATGGTGCCGACTGGTGTGCATATCATGACGTCTAATGTTCCTGAAAAAATGCAGCGGGGTTGGGCAAAATGCAAAGTCGAGCTGGCATCGTGGTATAGTTTCGCCCAATAAAATTTTTCATAAGTTACGCAAATCAGATTTTTCAAATAATAAACCTTGGGAGAAACATATAGTGGCAGTTAAAACTCGGCTTCATCGTAGTGAATTGGCCGTACCTGGCAGTAATCTGCGCATGCTGGAAAAAGCTCCAACAGCAGGTGCCGACGTGGTCTTTCTGGATCTGGAAGATGCGGTTGCCCCGGATGATAAAAATCAGGCGCGCAAGAATGTCATAGCCGCCTTGAATGATATGGATTGGT
>JANPNS010000108.1:0-13631 GCA_031427575.1 Gallionellaceae bacterium | reverse complement strand
GATAAACCCGACCGTATCCGACAATACCACCTGCCCCGTGCCTTCGATAAACACCTTGCGCGAAGTCGTGTCGAGCGTGGCAAACAACTGATCCGCCACATAGACATTAGCCTGGGTCAGCTTGTTAAATAAGGTGGATTTTCCGGCATTGGTATAGCCTACTATCGACACCGACATCACCTCGGAACGATTGCGCGCCCGGCGCATCAGTTGGCGCTGCCGCGCGAGTTTTTCGAGACGGTCTTTCAGCAGTTGCACCCGCTTATCCAGCTTGCGCCGGTCCAGCTCCAGTTGTGTTTCCCCCGGACCGCGCGCGCCTACCGCATATTTTTGTTGCCCCATGTCGGTATTCATTCCGACCAGGCGCGTGGAAAGATACTTTAGTTGCGCCAATTCGACTTGCACCTTGCCTTCATGGCTTTGCGCGCGCAGTGCAAAAATATCCAGGATCAACATGGTGCGGTCAAGCACGCGCGCCTTTATCCTGGCGGTGAGATTGCGCATCTGTGCCGGAGAAAGGTCATGATTGAAAATCACTAACGGCACTTCGTGCTGCTCCACCAGCACGGCAATTTCATCCACCTTGCCGCTGCCGGCAAATAACGAGGCATCGGGGCGCTGGCGCTTTCCTTCCACCAGTGCAATGGTTTGCACACCCGCAGTCTGAGCCAGCAAGCGTAATTCTTGCAGGCTTTCCGCATAATCCGGCGCACCGAAATCCAGGCTGACTAATATTGCCGTATTGGCCGCCATCGTACTCTCATGCATTATTCCAACTCCTGATAAAAACGATCACTGCGTTGGCTTCGTCTTCGGCTCCTAGCCGTACTACATGTACTGTCGTCATCGCCTCATCCGGGTGCCCGGCCAAAAGTTTTTCGGACTTGCCGCCTTGTGCTCCTTTTTTCAGAAATTGGAATTACTCGGTGTCTAGCGGAATGGTGACTGCCCGTGCCGGAACAATGGTGGAAATGGCGTGCTTATACACCATCTGGGTGATAGTGTTCTTCAGCAACACCACATACTGGTCGAATGACTCGACCTGGCCCTGCAGCTTGATGCCATTCACCAGATAAATAGCGACCTGTACATGTTCCTTGCGCAACGCATTCAGAAACGGGTCTTGTAACTGTTGCCCTTTTATACTCATAGTTTGCCCTTATTAGGTCATGGCGGGGGAGTCACTTTACTGGATTTCAGGGTAATGCGGAAGGGCGTACCAAGTTATTGATAGAGTTGTGCTGTCCGCCAACAATGGCAGGGGGGTCGGATTTGCTGTAGCATTGCCGACCAAATAAATCAAACAATGGCTTTAATACGCAGGGGGCAGCCAAATGAAACCTCTTCAACACCCTTTTATCCAGGGTATCCTGAACGAACTGCCGCGCGAAGAGTTAGTGTGGCTGTTGTTTCCCGACAGACATATGGCGCTCTTGTCCACGCGCCGTGCGTCCATGATTATTTCCCGCGTGCGTCTGATTGCCGCCCTGTTTGCCGTACTAACCACGTTGTTCATTATTCCCGATATGCTGCTACTGCCGTGGCCGCTATCTGGCCAATTGGCAATCGAGCGCATCGTCGCCAGCATCGCCTTTGCCGCCCTGGCACTTTCATTCAACGGATCAACCCGGATGCGGGATGCTTACCTCTCTCTTGGCCTCATGTTCGCCATCCCGACGGCGTTCTTCATCGCCTCATATGCCTTGCTGATGCAAGAAAACCTGAACGGGATTTCGGCCACTATCCGGGCAATTTACGCTTTCCTGCCATTGATAATGGTAGCTGGCTTGAGCATGTTTCCACTGACCGCACTGGAAGGCGCGGTATTCGCCGCTCCGGTGCTGGCAGCAGAGGTCGCGTCTTCCTGGATGAATATGGAAATGTTGAATTTGAGTCCACTGATCAGCACTGCCTGGTTGGTGACCTTGATCGCCATAGTCGCCACACTTTCCGGCATGAGCCAGCTTGGCTTCATGATCGCCCTGGTACGCATGGCAATACGCGATGCGCTGACAGGCTGCTTCTCGCGTATGAGCGGCATGGAACTGCTGGAAATCCAGTTCATCATCGCTACACGCAGTAGCAACCCGCTATCGGTAGCATTTATTGATCTGGATGATTTCAAAAGCGTCAATGACACTTACGGACACGAAGCCGGCGATCAGGTTCTGATTGCCGCTGCCGAACGCATTCGTGCCACGCTGCGTACCGGCGACATGCTGGCGCGCTGGGGCGGCGAGGAATTTATCATGATCATGCCCAACACCTACTGCAATGATGCCAGCTCCGCCATTGAACGGCTGCGCGCCAACGGACTGGGCATGCGGCCGGACAACAAGCCCGTAACGGCAAGTATCGGCATCTCGGAACGGACCGAAGATAAAACAGGCGACTGGAAAACCCTGGTCAACATTGCCGATCAGCGGATGTATCAGGCCAAACAGAAGGGGAAAAACAGGGTGGAGTCATCCTGCCCTGGATGACTTTAGGGCGCCTCTAAAAATTCAAAATCCTAAGCCAGGCAAGGCGCGAAATAAATTTTAGCGCGCCGCATATGTTTGATATGTAAGCGTTAAAATTTCTTGAGCAACGCAGCATCGCGACGGAGTTTGGATTTTTAGAGGTACCCTAGACAGATTGCAACACCCGCAATGGTGACATCCGCACCATGCGCCGAGTAGCCAGCCACCCGGCCAGCATCACTGTGGCCATGCCACCGCCCACTCCAACCAGCCACAGTAGCGCACTGAGATGGTAGGGGATTTCCAGCACGTACCGAGCCAGCACCCAACCCAGCAATGCCGCGCCCGCTGCAGCAAACAAGCCGCTCAATGCACCCAGCGCGGCAAATTCAGTAAGGTGCAGTTGGCGTAAATAGGCGCTGTCAGCGCCGAGTGTGCGCAGGATCGCGGCTGTAAGGATACGCTCGTCCTGCGTCGCAAGCAGCGCCGCATACAGCACCGCCATGCCGCTCAACAAGGTGAACATGAATACCGCGCTCATGGTTTGCGCGATTTGATCCATGATGCGGCGCACCTGCTCGATCATCGCCTCGGTGTCAATCAGCAGCAGGTTGGGAAAACTCTTGATCAGCGCATTCGCCGACTGCGCCTTGTCCGCCGGAAGGTGGAAGCTGGTGATGTAGCTGGCCGGAAAATCTTCCAGCGTGCCCGGCGAGGCGATCACGAAAAAATTCACCTGCATCGAATCCCACTGCACCTTGCGCAGATTCACCACCCGCGCGCTGAACTGAGTTCCCGCCACGTCGTAGGTCAAGGTGTCGCCCATGTTTATGCCCAGCGTTTTGGCGATGCCCTCTTCTACTGAAAGCTGCCCTTGACCACTGCCTTTCAGTCCTGCGTCCTCAGTCCTCAGTCCTATGGTGTTCCACCATGTGCCCTGCACCAGTTCATTATTTTTCGGCAAGCTGTTCGACCAGGATAAATTAGTCTCGCGTTCCACCAGTCCGCGTGTACGCGGGTCGGGATAATCGTCGCCTCTGACCGGGCGCTGGTTGATCGCCACCAAACGCCCGCGCACCATGGGGAATAATTCCGGCGGCGATAATTTTTGCTGTGAAAAAAAATCCAGCACCGCCGCGTGCTGATCGGGCTGAATGTTGACGATGAAACGGTTGGGTGCATCCGGCGGCAAACGCCCACGCCAGCTCTCCATCAAATCGGCGCGCACGAAGGTCAGCAGCAGCAAGGCCATGCCGCCGAGGCTGAGCGCGACGATCTGCACGGCGTTGCTGCGGCCGTGCCGCGCCAGATTGGAAAACGCATGGCTCCCCAATTTTGCCAACGAACGCACAAAAATCCACGCCAGCAAACCGAACAGCAGCAAGCCCGCCATCAACCCGGCCAGCACCGTCAGCCCCAGCTTGAGCGAACCGGCCTGCCACAGGAACAGCCCGCACAGCACCGCTCCGCCCGACGCATACAACATGCCGACGCCCGCTTGCGGCACACCCAGTTCGCGGCGGATGACGCGCAGCGGTGACACACTTTTCAACTGCCACAGCGGCAAGAAAGCGAAGCCGAGCAACAACGCCATGCCGCTGGCGGCGGCCTGCCACATAGGTGTCCAGCTGGGCAGAGGCAAACTTGCATCGCGCATCGAGGCGATGGATTCCACCAGCACAGCCTGCGACATATAGCCGAGCAGCCCGCCCAACAGCACGGCACACACACCGAGCAGCAGGAACTGGTACAGGAAGATGCGCAGCACCTGTGACTGAGCAGCACCCAGGCAGCGCATCATCGCGCAGGTATCCAGATGGCGCGAAATGAAATGCCGCGCGGCCAGCGCGAGTGCTACGCCCGCCAGCACCACAGCGGTGAGCGCGGCAAGACCCAGAAAATGCTCGGCGCGTTCCAACGCGGTGCGGATTTCAGGACGCGCATCGCGCACATCCTCCAGCTTCTCACCCACACTCAGGCGTCCCTGCAGCCATGCGCGCAAATCGGCCACCTGCTCCGCCTCGCCCGCCACCAGCAGCCGGTAATGGATACGACTACCCTCCTGCACCAGCCCGCTGGCAGGCAGATCCGCCGCGTTCAACAGCACGCGCGGCGCGAAGCTGGCGAAGCCAACCGACTGATCCACGTCTCGCACCACTTCTGCGGCAAGACGCAAATGCAGCGCGCCGATGCCCACCTCATCACCGAGTTGCACACCCAACCGCTGCATCAGGCGCACATCCGCCCACAGCGTGCCACGTGCAGGTATCCTCCCCTCTCCCGCTTGTGGGGATTTGTAGGTTGGGTTAGCGGCTTCATCGCGTAACCCAACATCGCCATACGTCGGAACGGTGCTTGTCGGGTTACGCCCTGACGGGCTCTCGTACCCTTTAGGGTGAACCCGACCTACCACTGCACCATCGTTAATCTGGATTTTCCCGCGCAACGGATACCCCTCCCCCACCGCCAGAATCTCCGCCAACACACTCTGCTGCTTCCCCGCCGCCATACTCGGAAAACTCGCCGTCTCCACCACGCGCAACCCGCGCTGCTGCGCGGCATCGCGGTAGGTAGGCGGCAATGGACGCGTCGAAGAAATGCGCAAGTCCGCGCCCAGCAAACTGGTCGCCTCCTGTTGCAGCGCCAAACGCACCCGATCCGCGAACAACCCAACGGTGGAGATACTGCCCACTGCCAGCACCAGCGCGATCAGCAGCACGCGCCACTCCCCGGCGCGCCAGTCGCGGCGGAGGAGATTGAGGGAAAGGCGGAGGAGGTTCATGTCTCTTCCCCTCTCCCACTTGTGGGAGCACCAAAGGTAGGCAATCCGCTATCCGGCAAGCCGGATGCGGAATTGACACAGGGGCTAGGGGAGAGGGTTCCTTGGGAGAGGGTCTCCGAGAAGATCACCCCATGTTCGAGCGCAAGCCGTATCCTCTCCAACACACCCTCCGTTTCATTCATCATTTCATTATTCCAAAAACGCAACACGGTATAACCCTGATTGCGCAACCACGAATCACGCGCATGATCGTACTCGACGTTCTCGGCATGCTGACCACCGTCTAATTCGATGATCAACTTCTCCTCTAAACAAACAAAATCCACCACGTATTGCCCCATAGGTTTTTGCCGCTTGAATTTTCTTCCCATGAAACGATACGCGCGCAAGTGATACCAAAGTTTCTGTTCCGCATCGGTGAGGCTGTGACTTAAAGTCTTGGCGTTATCCAGCAGGCTCATGCTCACCCTCTCCCCTGCCCCTCTCCCACAAGTGTGAGAGGGGAAATGCACAGCACCTTGCACCTAATACAGTGTTACTTGGCTTCGGATAGAAGAACGGGCATTGGCACGTCCAAGGCATGCGCAATCCGTTCAATGTTGCAAATCAAGATATTTCTCACCTCGTTCGACAGAGCTGATGTAGTTGGGGTGAAGTCCGGCAGCCTCTGCCACTCTTTCCTGGGTCAATTTCTTGTCCAAGCGAATGCGCCGCATGTTGGCTGCAAACAGTTGTTGTGCTCCACGCTTTTGAGTTGGGTTGCGCATGTCGGGAGTTTTTCCGACTGGCGCACCCAAATCCACACACTTTGAGTTTGGTTTTGACCATTATCCATATAGAATAACACTTTGGGTTTGGTTTATGACTGATTGATGTCGGCTTGTCTGAAGCGTCAAAACTATGGCCATTTCTATCTTTACAATCACCTTTAATTTCGCTCATGCCGATCTGGAAAAAAGTTTTTTTGGAGTGCATCAATGCATTACTGAACAACAAGCTTGCATTCTGGATATTCAAGAAGCTCCGCCTATTTCAAGCCGTGTTTATCGTGTACCCAGCGACCAACCAATACGCGAATTACTTCAGCTTCCAGTGGCAGCAAAAAATAAACGTATGGAAACCTTGGATTGTTGGCGTTATCCAACATCCGCCAGGTGCGAGAACTCTCACGTTAGCGATCTCATCAGATGAAGAAAATCTAAAGGGCACCTCTAAAAATTCAAAATCCTAAGCGAGACAAGGCGCGAAAGAAAGTCCGCGCAACCCATCTGTTTTGGTATGTAAGCGTTAAAATTTCTTGAGCAACGCAGCATCGCGACGGAGTTTGGATTTTTAGAGGTGCCCAGAACAAGAGGCAACCTCAATCGCGGTGGTCAAAGCCATTCAGTCACTGCGCACGCAGCTTGGACACACACCAGATGCACCGGTTGTGCTGCTTGGATATAGGGGCTTTGTCGGACGCGCATTACTTAAGGGCATCTCTAAAAATCCAAACTCCGTCGCGATACTGCGTTACTCACAAAAAATTACTCCTTACATATCACACATATGCGGCGTCGCAATTTTTTGCTCGCGCCTTGTCTCGCTTAGGATTTTGAATTTTTAGAGGCGCCCTTAAGGGGTCATAGCCCTTAAACATTCTTAAACACTCCGCACAAAAAGTCATCGGGTTTAGATCACCACCTGCGGTATCATTCGGCTGAAGGGTCGCACCGCCTACCACTTAACTGCTGCAACACCACCGAGAATAACGGAATCTGCTCATCGATGAACCCAACGCACCCCGCTGCACCCAAGCGCGATAACACCACCGCATGGACGCTGGTCTTTGCTACCTGGCTGGTGGCCAGTGTCTCGACGCTGGGCGCGCTGTTTTTTGGCGAGGTGATGCTGCTGCTGCCGCCGTGCGTGCTGTGTTGGTATCAACGCATTTTCATGTTTCCGCTGGTGCTGATTTTGCCGCTGGGTCTTTTCCCCTTTGACCGGAACGTGGTACGGTATGCGCTGCCGCTGGTTGTTATCGGCTGTATGTTTGCTGTTTTTCACCTGCTGCTGGCCGCCGGGGTAATTCCCGAAAGTATTAAGCCCTGCACGCAAGGGGTGCCGTGTTCGGAGACAGTGGTTGAGTGGTTCGGTTTTGTGACGATTCCGCTGTTGTCTGTTGTGGCTTTTTTAATTATTTTGGCGTTGCTGATCGCGGCGCATTTTCGGAGCGCAAAATGAAACAAAAGACGGTATTTATCGCTGCTGCGGTTGGCTTGTTGCTGGTTTTTTTCGCTGGTACCTTGTTCTATTCATCGCAGAAAGAGAATCAGGCCACGCAGCAGGCCGAGGCCAATCGCGCGGTGCTGATGCGCATGCATTCGCCGACATTAGGCCGGGCCGATGCGCCCGTGGTTATCGTGGAATTTTTTGATCCGGCCTGTGAGACGTGCCGGGCGTTTTACCCGCTGGTCAAAGAGATGATGGCGGCGAATCCAGACAAGATTCGTCTGGTGCTGCGCTACACGCCTTTTCACCAAGGCTCTGATCAGGTGGTAGCGGTGCTGGAGGCAGCCCGCAAGCAGGATAAGTTCTGGCCGGCTCTGGAAGCGCTGCTCGCCGCGCAAGCCGAATGGACGCAGCACCACACAGCGCAGGTGCCGCTGGTGTGGCGGCACCTCGAAGGACTGGGCCTGAATTTTGAACAAATGCGGGCCGATATGATGGCACCCGACGTCGCCCGCGTGATTGCGCAGGATATGGACGATGCACGCACCTTGAAGGTAACCAAGACGCCGGAATTTTTTGTGAACGGCAAGCCGTTGCCGAAATTTGGTTACGAGCAGTTAAAGACGTTGGTGGATGAGGCGTTGGAAGGTGGCTAGTATCGTGACACATAAATTCGCGAACATCGGCAAGCAAGTAGTACACCTGAAACTCCTTCCCCTCAAAGGGGGAGAGCGAAGCGAGGGGGCTTTGGGAGGGGGATGGGGCTCGGCAAGGCAAGGCAACCCATCCTCACCCTAGCCCCTTGAAGGGGAGGGGATGTAGCGTAATTTTCGTGTCGTGATACTAGGGTTAATGGTGATGAAAAAGAAATTGCCTTGTATCTCTGGTCTAGCGCTGCGGTTTTCTATGCAGCTTTAAGGGCACCTCTAAAAATCCAAACTCCGTCGCGATACTGCGTTGCTCATAAAAAATTACTCCTTACATATCATCCATATGCGGCGTCGTAATTTTTTATTCGCGCCTTATCTCGCTTAGGATTTTGAATTTTTAGGGGTGCCCTTAAGTTGCCGGATGTGCGTATAGTCGCCTTGCTGCTCCAGTGTCCACACGTCCACAGCCTGTTGCATCTTCAGCCACAGGCCAGCGCCGTTTCCCAACAGCTTACCTAAACGGATCTCCATGTCTGGCGTAATCGGGCGGTGTTCGTGCAATATCTCGGACACAGTGCGGCGCGATACTTCCAAGCGGTCGGCAAACTCGGCTTGCGTGATGCCCAGCTCGGGCAACACCACTTCGCGCAGCAATGCGCCGGGGTGAGTGGGTGCGCGATTTTTGTTTCGTAATGACTCCATCAGTGATAATCCTCCAAGTAAGGGAGGGGATTAGTATTCATGACTGCCACAGTGGCGCTTCATCCATCAGCGCGATCTGCTCACGCAATTCCAGGATGCGATCCTGCCAATAGCGTTGTGTGTTGAACCACGGAAATGCTTGCTTGAAGGCGGGATCATCCCAGCGCTGCGCCAGCCACGCAGAATAATGAATCAGCCGCAGGGTGCGCAGCGCTTCAATCAGATGCAGTTCGCGCTCATCGAAATCATAGAAATTTTCGTAACCCGCCAGCACGTCACCCAACTGCCGCACCATGTCGGCGCGCTCGCCCGACAGCAGCATCCATAAATCCTGCACCGCCGGCCCCATACGGCTGTCGTCAAAATCCACGAAATGTGGGCCGTCATCCGTCCACAGCACATTGCCCGCGTGGCAGTCGCCGTGCAAACGCAAGCTGCGCACCTCGCCTGCGCGATCAAAGCAGTGACGCACGCCGTCCAGCGCCTGCTCTGCCACGCTGCTGTAGGCGACATGGAGATCAGACGGAATAAAATCATGCGCCAATAGATAATCACGCGGCGCGATGCCAAATGTTTGGATGTTCAGTTCGGGGCGGTGTTGGAACGGCTTGAGCGCGCCGATGGCGTGGATGCGACCGAGGAAGCGCCCCATCCATTCCAGCGTGTGGCGATCTTCCAGTTCGGGCGCGCGCCCGCCGTGCTTGGGGAAAACAGAAAAGCGAAATCCCTCGAAGCTGTGCAGCGTTTTCCCACCCAGATCCAAAGCTGGCACGACCGGAATTTCGCGCTCGACCAACTCGCGCACGAAGGCATGTTCTTCAAGGATGGCCTCATCCGTCCAACGTCCGGGACGATAAAATTTCGCTACCAGAGGTGCGCCCTCCTCCATGCCTATTTGATAGACGCGGTTTTCGTAGCTATTGAGCGCCAGCAAGCGGCCATCGCTGCGGAAGCCTATGTTTTCCAGCGCGTTCAGTACACAATCGGGGGTGAGGGTTGCGTAGGTTGGCGGTGTCACGGAAGTCACTTCCAAAATTTAAAGTGCGGTGTTGTAGGGTGCGCTTGCGCGCCCTACGGTAATTTACTTTGGCGATGGCGGGCTAACTTTAACCAGCCTCAACTTATCCCATCCCTCATGCCCCAGCTTGCGTAGTGTCTCAATATTTTTGTCGAATATTTTATCAGCCTCAGGAAATGCCGATACCGCGATTGCCACGCTGCTTTCGCGCAGCAGGTGCAGCATCGGATAAGGCGAACGGTTGGTGAAATTTTCGATATCATCCGGCTGGGTATCGGCAAACTGGTAGCGTGGATGGAAACCGGCTATTTGCAATTCACCATCCAGATCCATGTCTTCCAGCGCTTCATCTACCACATCGAGAAAATCGTTGTAGTCGAGAAAATCGGCGAGCACGCCGGGATGGATCAGCAAGGTCGTGTCAATTTTTTCGGATGGCGTTTCCGCCAGAAGCTCCATCTCATTCAAAAGATCGTTTAGCAATTCTTCATGCGTGGTCGCCCTGCTCACCACATAGCGTATCTGATTCTTGACATGCACTGCCTTGGCGAATGGGCACAGATTCAGCCCGATCACCGCGCGCTCCAGCCACGTTTGCGTGGCGGCGATGATGGCTTCGTTTGATGCTGTGCTCATTTAACGGCCTCGCCCACCGGAGCGGTGCAATGCTGGTGTGCGCGCAGCAGGCTTGCCCGCAGCGCCACCGCGCCCAGCAGCACCGCCCGCACGCGCACGACCTTGACCACGACCAGCACCTTGACCTCTGCCTGCGCCCTGACCTCGGTTCTGGCCATTTAAAATCGGCTCGGCCTTGATGCGCGGATCGGGCTCAAAGCCGGGTATCTGCACCACCGGAATTTCGCTCTTGGTCAAACGCTCGATGTCGTTCAGCAATTTGTGCTCGTCCACGCACACCAGCGAACTCGCCTCACCCTCGCTGCCGGCACGTCCGGTGCGGCCGATGCGATGCACATAATCTTCCGGCACATTGGGCAATTCAAAATTCACGACATGCGGCAGTTCGATGATGTCGATGCCGCGCGCGGCGATGTCGGTCGCCACCAGCACTTGCAGTTTGCCGGTCTTGAATTCCGCCAGCGCACGGGTGCGCGCCGCCTGACTCTTGTTACCGTGTATGGCCAGCGACGTGATGCCATCCTTGCCCAGTTGTTCGGCCAGGCGGTTGGCGCCGTGCTTGGTGCGGGTGAATACCAGCACCTGAAACCAGTTGCGCTCTTTTATAAGGTGCGCAAGCAGCTCGCGTTTTCTTTCTCGATCTACCGGATATATTTTCTGGGTGATCAATTCGGCCGTGGCTTTTTGGCGCGCCACCTCGATCATGGCCGGTTTATTGAGCAGGCCATCGGCCAGCAGTTTGATCTCATCCGAGAAAGTGGCAGAGAACAACAGGTTCTGCCGCTTCCTGGGCAACACGGCCAGGATTTTTTTGATGTCGCGGATGAAGCCCATATCCAGCATGCGGTCGGCTTCGTCCAGCACCAGAATTTCCACATGCGACAGATCGACGGTTTTTTGTTGCAAGTGGTCGAGCAGACGACCGGGGGTGGCGACCAGAATATCCACCCTGCTTTTCAGGCGGTTGATTTGGGGATTGATGTTGACCCCGCCTATCATGGTCATCGAATTAAGCTTCAAATATTTGCCGTAGTCACGCACACTCTCTTCCACCTGAGCGGCCAGCTCGCGTGTGGGGATAAGAACCAGCGCGCGGATCGGCGCCTTGCCGGTGGTGTGCTTGGCAGAAGCAGTCAGTCGTTGCAGTATGGGCAAAGTAAAACCGGCAGTCTTGCCGGTGCCGGTTTGCGCGCCAGCCAGCAGATCACCACCGGACAGCACTACGGGAATGGCCTGCGCCTGAATCGGCGTAGGTTCAGTGTAACCGCGCTCGGTAACGGCGCGAACAAGTTCATCGGTCAAGCCGAGAGCAGCAAAAGTCATAATTATTCCTAGAATACAATCGGCCTGTCGCCTTTTTGGGCGCCAGTCTTAGGCAGATAGAGGGGTTTCGAAAACCAATATGGCGCGCGGCAAGAAGACTGGAACAAATGCCGCTGGTGTGCATTGTAACAGAGCATGGGGTGTTGTGCAGTTTGTTCTTATTGATCAAATATGATCCGGGATAATTCATTAGACCGTTCGTGTTCTGTCCGAAAAACTTATGGCCGGACACCCGTAGGAGCCCGATTTATCGGGCTCCTACAACGGCATTTCCCCCTAACGGGTTATCCGGGTTAAAAGGTGATAACATCGACACATTCAAAAGCACCGAATCAATTTCTAAAATATCAGCACCAGAAAAAAGTTCGTGAATTCCGCAACGATTAAATATTCAACTTTCCCCTTTACCCTGATGCTGGCGGCATTGTTGTGCTTGCCCGCCACGGGTCTGGCGTATGAAGGTGAAATTCTGCTGTTCCCGACCGTTGCTGGCCTGCATCGGAACAGCCCCATAGCAAATCACCCACAAGACGAGATTGAGCCATCACTTGACGCCTTCTATTCTGCCAGTCATGGGCGGCTGCGGCTTCTTGCAGAATTTTTCATATCTCCAGATGAAAAAGAGATGGAACGAATGCAGATAGGCTGGTTGCCGACTCCCTCCACCACGATGTGGCTGGGTCGTTTTCACAATCCCTTGGGCTACTGGAATACCGAGTTTCACCACGGCAACTATCTGGCGACAGCCATCACCCGGCCTGGCATTATTGCCTTTGAGGATGATGGCGGAAGCGTGTTGCCGATGCATGTAAGCGGACTGCTGCTGGAGGAAACAGCCGATACCCCGATAAATTACGCTGTGGCTCTGGGCGTTGGCCCCACGCTCGGGATAACGCGTCTTATGCCCATAGACATTCTGCGGCCAACAGACAGGCATGGCAGGCTCGCAGCCAGCGCCAAGCTTACCTACCGACCCGTGGCCGGAAGCCTGGACGAAGCCGGCATTTTCGCCGCACACACCTCCATCCCTGCAGAAAATCCTTCTATGTCTATGGGCATCACCAAGGTCACGCAGACCCTGGTCGGCGCGGATCTCAATCGGGAATTTGGCAATCTGCGTTTGATGGGCGAACTGTATATCGTGCACAACCGCATCGAGCCACACCCTGCTATGGGAAACCAGACTTTCACCAGCGGCTACCTGCAAGCCGAATATTTAATACAGCCCGGGTGGACTCTGTTTGGTCGGGTGGAGGACACCGCCGATGCAAATGGCGATCTCTATCTGAACCTCCGCCCTAACTTTATTAAATCCCGTACCCTGGCGGGTGCGCGCTACGAACTCAGTCACAATCAGGCGCTCAAGCTCGAACTGTCGCGCAGCAAACACCAGGACAAAACACAGTTCAATCAGCTGAGCATGGAATGGAGTGCGGTTTTCCCATGAAGCGTAGTTTCCTAGCACTATCACTCTGCCTGCTATGGAGCCAGGCAGCCCTTCCTTCAGGACTGATCAAGAAGCCGGATATGGTGCTAGTAGCCAGCGTTAAATCCACGGTCGGCCCATTGTCGGCAGAGGAGGTGCGCAAGCTATATTTGGGCGAGACGCTGCTCGGCAACGGACAGGCCATCAAGCCCTTGCTCAATTATTCGGATGGTTATTTGCAGGAATTGTTCATGCACAAGGTGTTGTTCATGAACACTTCCACCTATGAACGCCATATTCTTTCCCGGGTATTTCGTGTGGGCGGTAACCGCCCGAAAGTGTACACCGGCCTGCACAAACTACTCGGCGCGCTTACAGCCGATCCGAACACCGTCACTTACATGTACATCGACGAGGCTGG
>JANPNS010000107.1:0-7420 GCA_031427575.1 Gallionellaceae bacterium | reverse complement strand
AATGCCGGTTTCAAGCTGGCGCCAGTGGACACCAACCTGTTTCCCGGCGGCTTTAACAATCTCAACCCGGATTTTTTGCCGCTGTGTGTACAGGCAGCGCAAACTGCGATAGAAAAAATTTGCCCGGAAGCGCGCGGGGTGTTGCTGATACCGGAAAACCACACGCGCAATCTGTTTTATCTGCAAAACGTGGCGCAGATTGTTACCGTGCTCAAACGCGCCGGTATGAAAGTACGGGTCGGCAGCTTGTTAGCGGAGGTTATTCAACCGACCACGATTGCCCTGCCCAATGGTGGATCACTCATACTGGAACCGCTGCAGCGCAAGAACAATCGGCTGATGCTGGCCGATAGTGTGGCAGGGCCAAGCTTCGACCCTTGCGTGGTGCTGCTTAACAATGATCTTTCTGCCGGGGTGCCGGACATCCTGAAAAATCTGGAGCAGGATGTGTTGCCGCCACTGGTGGCAGGCTGGACGACGCGGCGCAAATCACTGCACTTTGCCGCTTACGATCGCGTGGCAGAAGAGTTTGCGCAACTTACAGGAATCGATCCGTGGCTGATTAATCCCTATTTCGCCAGCTGTGGTGAGATTAATTTTCAGGCGCGCACCGGTGAAGAGTGTATGGCGACACATGTCGACAGCATTCTGAAAAAAATGCGCGTGAAATACGCCGAATACGGCGTCAAGGAGCCTCCTTTTGTGGTCATCAAGCCGGATGCCGGCACTTACGGCATGGGCATTATGACGGTGAAAGATGCCAGCGAAATGCGCGACCTCAACCGCAATCAACGCAACAAAATGGCGGTGGTAAAGGAAGGGTTGCAGGTGCGTGACGTGCTGGTGCAGGAAGGCGTGTATACCTTTGAACGCATCCACGATGCAGTGGCCGAGCCGGTGGTATACATGGTCGACCATTTCGTCGTGGGCGGCTTTTACCGCGTGCATACCGAGCGCCAGGTGGATCAGAATCTTAATGCGCCGGGCATGCACTTCGTGCCGTTGGCGTTCGAGACCAGCTGCATCATGCCTAACCCGGATTGCCCACCGGACGATACTCCCAACCGTTTTTATGCTTATGGCGTGGTGGCAAGACTGGCGTTGCTGGCCGCTGCCATTGAGCTGGAAGAGCTGGTGGCGTGATGGGTGTCGTAGCACGTTATTGTAGTTACCCCCCTTTACAAAAGGGGGGGCAGGGGGGATTTTCTGGCAGAAAATCTGCAAAAACCAAATCCCCCCCCCTTTTTTACCAAGGGGGGAGTCTCATGCTGTTCCTCAACTTTATTTGGTGGCATGGTTTTTTTTGGGCAGTCTCCTTGCTCTGCTGCTCACTGCCTGCGACAGCAAAGAGCCGCTGTACCTGGAACAGCGCTACGTGTTTGGCACGCTGGTTGAGGTCAGCGCTTATGGAGAGAACGAGACCCACGCCAAGCAAGCGGTAACTTCCGTGATGGAGGAATTTCAGCGCCTGCATAATCAGTTGCATGCGTGGCAGACTAGTGAGTTGAGCGAGTTGAATGCGGCCTTTGCCCGCAGTGAGGCTAAAGAAATCTCGCCGGAGCTGGCTGCCATACTGCAAGATGCGGCACAGCTTTCCGTGCAATCGGATGAGCTGTTCAACCCGGCTATAGGGGGAATGGTAAAGCTGTGGGGATTTCATGCGGATGAATTCAAGCCTGCCCTGCCGGACGAAAAGCAGTTAGCCGCACTGGTGGCTGCCCATCCGCAGATGGCTGACCTTACCCTCTCCCCTTCTTCGACAAGGCCTTTAGTCCTGAGCGCAGTCGAAGGGTCAGGGCAGACCAAGCCCTCCCCCCAAGGGGGAGGGGGGGTTGCGCGGAGTAAAAATAAATTTGTGCAACTTGACTTGGGTGGCTACGCCAAGGGCTATGCACTGGATCGTGCGGCGGCGTTATTAAAGCAGAATGGCATAGCCAACGCCTTGATCAACATCGGCGGCAATGTGCTGGCGCTAGGCACACACGGCTCGCGCAACTGGCGCGTCGGCATCCAGCATCCGCGCAAGCCGGGTGCCCTTGCTACGATTGAGCTGCATGATGGTGAGGCGATCGGCACTTCGGGCGATTACCAACGATATTTCGAATTGGGCGGGATGCGTTATTGCCATGTGATTGATCCGCGCACTGGTCGTCCGGTGCAGGGAGTGCAGGCGGTTACCGTATTGACTCGCGGGCCGTTCGCGGGCGTATTGTCGGATGCGGCGTCCAAGCCGTTGTTCATTTCCGGCGAACAAGGCTGGCGCAACGCCGCGCAGAAAATGAATTTAACCGAAGCATTGTTGATTGACGCCAGCGGCACGGTGCATCTCACCGCCGCGATGCAGAAACGGCTAGAATTCACGGATCAGAAAACAATACGCAAGATTGAGTAATCAGCATTTCGCGGAGATCTGACAGTGATTGGAATTTTACTGGTAACACACGACGGCCTGGGCGACAGCCTGGTGGAATGCGCGCGCCATGTCATGGGGGATGTGCCGCCCAACCTCAAGGTGTTGTCGGTGCGGGCGGACGATGACCCGAATAAAAAGGAAGATGAAGCACGCGCTCACATCGCACAATTGGACACAGGTGGCGGTGTGTTGCTGTTAACTGATCTGTTCGGCGCGACCCCGAGCAATATTGCGCGGCGACTGTGCCGGTCGGGGAGCGTGCTGGGCGTGGCCGGGGTCAACCTGCCGATGTTGCTGCGTGTGGTGTGCTATCACGACAAACCGCTGGCCGAGGTCGCCCAGAAAGCATTGCAGGGTGGACGTGAATGTATAGTTTTAATGGGCAGGGATGATGAATTTGATGATACAACAGGACGCGCTGATAATTAACAAGCTGGGGCTGCATGCGCGCGCCTCGGCCCAACTGACCCAGCTCGCCTCGCAGTTTCCGTGCGAGGTGTGGATGTCGCGTGCCGGTCGACGAGTGAATGCGAAAAGCATCATGGGCGTAATGATGCTGGCCGCTGCCAAAGGCTCCACCATTAACATCGAAACCAGTGGTGAAAGGGAGCAGGAAGCTATGGATGCGATCGTTGCCCTGATCAGCGATTATTTCGGGGAAGGCGAATGATTTCCCCAAATAACCTACTGCGCAGCCAATCTGCTGTGTCATGTGCTCGTTCACTCCTCGTCTATCTATCTGATATGTGGTTTCGACATAACCTAAAGGTTAGTCTCCGCCGCAACAAGCCACTATGTGGCGTGTTGTCTCGTCGTTCACTGCGCGGCTCCTTGCTGACAATTCCGCGTCGACTTCAGCCGATAGCGGATTGCGTAACTTCGTTGCATCTTGGCTTGCTCGCTACGGTTCTTTGGGGAAATCCATGAGCTTTACGTTGCATGGCATTCCTGTTTCCAGCGGCATCGCCATAGGCCAGGCGCACCTGCTTACTCATACCTCGCTGGAGGTGGTGCATTACGTGTTGCCCGCGAAATTCATAGACGAGGAAATTGCGCGTTTCGATGCAGCGCTGAAAGACACCCGCCAGGAACTTGAAGACTTGCATGTTCATCGTCCGGAACATGCAGCCGCCGAGTTCGATGCATTTCTGGATTTGAACCTGATGCTCCTGGCCGATGAGCATATCAGCCAGGCGCCGCGCGAAATGATGGAGCGCGAGCATTGCAATGCCGAATGGGCGCTCAAAATGCAAATGGACACGCTGGTGGCGCAGTTCGAAGCATTTGATGATGCCTATTTGCGTGAGCGCAAAACCGATGTGGTGCAAGTGGTAGAGCGCGTATTGAAGCGGCTTATCGGTATCCCCGGCCATATTCCGCCTGCTGCCATGCATGACATAAACATGATTTTGGTGGCACACGATGTTAGTCCTGCCGACCTGATCCAGCTTAAGCCGCACCAGTTCGCTGCTATTCTCACCGATTTGGGCGGCGCCACTTCGCATACCGCCATCATCGCTCGTGGCCTGAATACGCCATGCGTGGTTGGTCTGCATCGGGCACGCCAGCTGCTGCGCGAAAATGACATGCTTATCGTGGATGGCGAACAGGGTGTCATCATCGTCAACCCGGACAAGCAGATACTGGCCGAATATCGGCTGCGCCAGGATCAGTGGGCACTGGAACGGAAAAAACTCAAGCGCCTCAAAACCACGCCTGCCAACACCCTGGACGGCACGCCGATCGAACTGCATGCCAACATCGAACTGCCGCATGACCTGGCGGACGTGAAAGAAAATGGCGCTACGGGCATAGGTTTATTCCGCAGTGAATTTCTGTTCCTCAATCGCGACAATCTGCCGGACGAAGAGGAACAATTCGAAGCCTATCGTGCAGTGAGTGCAGGCATGGATGGGCTGCCGGTGACTATCCGCACCTTCGATCTCGGTGCCGACAAGCAGCTCAAGGGCGCGACGCGCGTTGCCAGCAACCCGGCGCTGGGGCTGCGCGCCATCCGCCTGTGCCTGGCCGAGCCGCAATTGTTTCGCACCCAGCTGCGCGCACTGTTGCGTGCGTCCGCCTATGGCAATGTAAAAATATTAGTGCCTATGCTTTCCGGCGTGTCGGAGATTAACCAGACCCTGCAACTCATCGCCTCTGCCAAACAAAGCCTGGATGCGCAGGGCATCGCGTATAACCACGCCGTGCAAATCGGCGGCATGATTGAAATTCCGGCCGCCGCGCTGGCGCTCAGTATGTTCACCAAAAAGCTGGACTTTCTTTCCATCGGCACCAATGACCTGATCCAGTACACCCTGGCGATAGACCGCACCGATGAAGAAGTGGCGCATCTGTATGACCCGTTGCACCCGGCTGTGTTGCACCTGTTGGCACACATTATCAGCGGCGCCAACAAGGCCGGCATACCGGTTGCGGTGTGCGGTGAAATGGCCGGTGAGCTGGCTTATACGCGTTTGCTGCTCGGCTTTGGCTTGCGCCAATTTTCCATGCACCCGGCGCAACTGCTCGCCACCAAACAGCGCGTGCTCACCACCAGCCTGCCGGGAATTGCCATGCTGACAAAAAATATATTGCGTGCCAGCGATCCCATGAGAATACGTGAACTGCTGGATAGGTTGAATGCCTGACAAAATCTAAAGTAGTGTAACTCCATTTATAAATTGAAAGTGCAATGATGTAGGGTGCGTTCTACGCACCATTGTCGCTGGTGCACCAAAGGTAGGCAATCCGCAGCCAACCAAAGGTTGTACCAAAGGCAGGCAACCCACTGATGAAACAACCTTGCCATTCCACTAGAGCATTTTTGATTTAATCATATACATTTGTGTTATGATAATCGTCCTATCTTATTCGAGGGGGCGACGATGTCAGCTTATTCGCAAGACTTACGGGATCGTGTGTTGCGGGGCTTGGCGCGCGGTGAGCGGCCGGTGGATATTGCCTATGAATAATGAATAAGGGGACGCTACCCTTATTTATCAACTCATTCATCAGAATCTTTCCTTGGTCGTCCACGTGGTCGGAACTGCAATGCCTTCCCTGTCAGCTTCTCAAGCTTGTGGATGAACTTGTGTGAACCACAGGGCAGACCTTTCTCCACGTTGCGGCGTAATACTTCCAGTTTTTGAGTCTCATCGCCTTCGGCCAGCCAAGCCGACCAATCACCCACACCTTCAAATTGTTTGCGCTCTCTGTCAGTAACGAGTCCGGCCGCAAACCGCAGTGTCCACCTGCGCTTGACCAGTGGTAATTCTCCGCTTTTCTAACCATCTTGGCTCTTACCGGGTTACGTTCCACGTAACGCAAAGCAGCCCAGAGGTAGTCATCATCCAAGGCAGAAGAAAAAAATCGCCCTTGCCAAACATGCCCTTTCCATCCCCGTGTGCGGTTGAATCGTTGGGCGTAGCGCATGTGTAAAGGTTTAAGTACTTGTTGCAGACCCGTTTCTGTCGCCGGTACGGCAATGAGATGTATATGGTTGGTCATCAGGCAATACGCGAGTATGGCCACCTCATATTTTTCAGCATATTCCTTCAGCCAGTCCAGATAGGCTTGCCGATCTTCGTCTGTGAAAAAAATGTCCTCGCGGCGATTCCCCCGCTGGGTGATGTGATGGGGCACTTGGGCGCAAACGGTTCGAGCAAGACGAGGCATGAACGTAATCTATCATAATGACAGGTGAAAATAAAGGGTAGCGTCCCCTTTATATACCCTTTATCTATAAGGGTAGCGTCCCCTTTATCTCCCCTTTATCACCTTTATCATTATCACTATTGTTTGACCGGGCTGTGGGCAAGCTGCATACCCCGACCGGCGGGGCGGTCCGGCTGTGTCAAAACTGCTACAACATCAAAGTGTTGTCCCAGCAATGCTTTCAGCGCCGTGGCGGCAAATTGCGGAGTGCCAGCAAAAATGATTTTCAAGAGGCTTCCATTAAGGAGGATTCATTCCACACAGCAATCATTCTACACCTGTCATTTCTTACAGGTATTAGTGCTTCCAAAACAGCGTTACAATGCGACCGAAAAAACTGACTCAGAAATAGAAACAAAAAAAGAAACCGAAAACCGGGGCAGCGCCGTTCCGCTGCATGAAGCAGGTTACCCTCTTAAACTCGATGCATTATTGTCTTGACGGAGGGGTCCACTGTATTATGCTAAGAGGTCGCCCATAAAATAGCCAATTCCAGTGATTTATCAAGGGCGGCATAAGCAACAAGGGGGACAGTATGTGGAACCATCCATCAGTTCAATCCAGCCAATCCAGTGAGATGCAGTTTGTATCAGCAATTCGCCTTAGTGATTCGCATGAGCGCTGTAAAAGTATGGGCGTCAATCGTGAATTGGCCGTTGCAAGAGACGTGCTTCAAGGAGAAGAACTCAATGCATTTCTTGACCAACATCAACTCCTGGCGTTCAGCGCAAACTCCTTATTTGTCGATACCTTCCGGCATCTTCAGGACCAAAAAACGCTTTTTATTTTGACAGATGGTGAGGCCAGGGTGATAGAGCTTTTCTCGAAGCCAGAGGTATTGGCGTTAGCCGCAACGCGTGGCATTGTCGTAGGCGCATCCTTGAGTGAAGAGAGCTTGGGAACCAATGCCGTGTCCTTGGCGCTGTACCACGCTGAACTGGTTGCCTTACGCGGCTCGCAGCATTTTTGCCAGCTATTCGCGGATTGGTATTGTGTTTCGGTGCCTATAATAATAGATGGAAAAGCAGTCGCCTGTATGGATATCTCCACGTGTCATGAAGAAACACTGGGCGACAAACTGGCTCTGGCTAATCTATTGGCCACGGAGTTAAGGAATTTTATCAAAAGCAATTCCGACAGTATAGAAAATAGCTTGCCTATCCTGTTGTCACCCACAACCACTAGGGGTGCATCGTTCCCACGCTCCGCGTGGGAACGCCTCTGTGGACGCTCCGCGTCCTGTGTCGCAGGAGCGGCACAAAGCTGCATTCCCACGCAGAGCGTGGGAACGAT
>JANPNS010000106.1:0-29374 GCA_031427575.1 Gallionellaceae bacterium | reverse complement strand
CCTGGGCAACGACTGGACCCGTGTGCGCGCCCTGGGCAGCCACATCAAGGGCACCAACGGCGAATCCCAAGGCGTGGTGCCGTTCCTGAAGGTCGTCAACGACACCGCCGTGGCAGTGAACCAGGGCGGCAAGCGAAAGGGCGCGGTCTGCACCTACCTGGAAACCTGGCATCTGGACATCGAAGAGTTCCTGGAGCTGCGCAAGAACACTGGCGATGACCGCCGCCGCACCCACGACATGAACACCGCCAACTGGGTGCCCGATCTGTTCATGCGCCGCGTCATGGAAGGCGGCAGCTGGACCCTGTTCTCGCCCAACAACGTGCCCGACCTGCACGACAAGTTCGGTGCCGAGTTCGAGGCCGCCTACGTGGCCTACGAAGCCCGTGCCCAGCGCGGTGAAATCAAGCCTTCGCGTACCCTGCCCGCCAGCGACCTGTGGCGCAAGATGCTGACCATGCTGTTCGAAACCGGCCATCCCTGGGTTGCCTTCAAGGATCCGTGCAATGTGCGTTCGCCGCAGCAGCATGTGGGCGTGGTGCATAGCTCCAATCTATGCACCGAAATAACGCTGAATACTTCGGAATCGGAAATTGCCGTGTGCAATCTGGGTTCGGTAAACATGGCGGCACACCTCCATCCGAAAGGGCACGAGAAGTTCGGCCAGCTGGATCACGATAAATTGCAGCGCACGATCACTACCGCCATGCGTATGCTGGACAACGTGATAGATATTAACTATTACGCCGTGGGCAAGGCGCGCAACTCCAACTTCAAGCATCGCCCGGTAGGGCTGGGCATTATGGGCTTTCAGGATTGCTTGCATGAACTGCGCGTGCCCTATGCTTCAGATGCGGCTGTCGAGTTCGCGGATCGCTCCATGGAGGCCGTGTGTTATTACGCCTACTGGGCCTCTACCGAGCTGGCCGAAGAGCGCGGCCGCTACGCCAGCTATCGCGGCAGCCTGTGGGATCAAGGTATCCTGCCGCAGGATACGCTGGAGTTGCTGCGCCAGTCGCGCGGAGGGTATGTCGAGGTGGATACCTCTGCCAGCATGGATTGGGACGCGCTGCGCGCACGCATCAAGCAGTACGGCATGCGCAATTCCAATTGTGTGGCGATTGCGCCAACCGCGACCATTTCTAACATCATCGGGGTGTCAGCCTGCATCGAGCCGACTTACCAGAACTTGTTCGTCAAGTCGAACTTGTCCGGCGAGTTTACGGTTATCAACGACTATCTGGTGAAAGACCTGAAGCGGCTGGAGCTGTGGGACGAAGTAATGATCGCTGACCTGAAGTATTTTGACGGCACCCTGGCCAAGATTGATCGCATCCCGGCCGAGTTGCGCGACCTGTATGCGACGGCGTTTGAGGTGGAGCCGCAGTGGATCATTGAGGCCGCCGCCCGGCGTCAGAAATGGATAGATCAGGCGCAATCGCTGAATATTTATATGGCCGGCGTGTCGGGTCGCAAGCTGGATGAAACCTACAAACTGGCTTGGCTGCGTGGGTTAAAAACCACCTATTACTTGCGCACATTGGGCGCGACTTCGGCTGAGAAATCCACCTCGCGTACCGGTGCGCTGAATGCAGTATCTGTGTCAGAAGAGAAGGGACAGAGGATAGGGGACAGTTTGAAAATGTGTTCGATTGATGATCCTGGGTGTGAATCCTGCCAATAAGTATTTTTGCTGCGGATTGTGGTGCAGAAACACCTTAGCTGCCAGAGCGAGGGAAGATGGTAGATAGGAAAGTGAGGGGAAATATGCTGACATTTGAGAACGAAGTAATGCCCGCCGTGTTACCGGCAGGGTTGCGTTTGGCCAGCGTAGGCGCGAGCCCTGGCTGGGAGCAGGGTGCTGCCAGTCAGGAGGAGTCTGTCAGGGAAGGATGTGCGGAAGCGCGCGCTTATAGCATTGCGCCCCCATCCACCAACCGCATCAGGGTGGAGGACAAGCGCATCATTAATTGCAATGCAGACGTGAATCAGCTGGTTCCTTTCAAGTACAAATGGGCGTGGGAAAAATACCTGGCTGGCTGTGCCAATCACTGGATGCCGCAGGAAGTTAATATGTCCGCCGACATCGCGCTGTGGAAGAATCCCAACGGGCTGACTGACGACGAGCGCCTCATGGTCAAGCGCAATCTGGGTTTTTTCACCACGGCCGACAGCCTGGCTGCCAACAATATTGTGCTCGGCACCTATCGCCACATCACCAATCCGGAATGCCGCCAGTACCTGCTACGCCAGGCCTTTGAGGAGGCAATCCACACCCATGCCTACCAGTACATAGTGGAAAGCCTGGGCTTGGATGAGGGCGAAATTTTTAACATGTATCACGAAGTATCCAGCATCCGTGACAAGGATGAGTTTCTGTTGCCGTTCATCGATATTTTGACTAACCCGAGCTTCAAGACCGGCACGCCGGAAGCGGATCGCCAGCTATTACGCAGCCTGATCGTGTTTGCCTGCATCATGGAGGGATTATTTTTCTATGTGGGCTTTGTGCAAATCCTTGCGTTAGGACGGCAGAACAAGATGACCGGGGCTGCTGAGCAGTACCAGTACATCCTGCGCGACGAATCTATGCACCTTAATTTTGGTGTGGACGTGATCAACCAGATCAAGCTGGAGAATCCGCATCTGTGGACGCCAGAATTTCGCGAGGAAGCTCGCGGTTTGATACAGAAAGGTGTGGAACTGGAATATCGTTATGCCGAGGACACCATGCCGCGTGGCGTGCTTGGCATGAACGCATCGATGTTCAAGGAATATCTGCGCTTTATTGCTAATCGGCGCTGCCAACAGATCGGCATCGACGTGTTGTACCCGGGAGCGAACAACCCGTTCCCGTGGATGGCTGAAATGATAGATCTCAAGAAGGAGAAGAATTTCTTCGAAACGCGCGTTACCGAGTATCAGACCGGCGGCGCGTTATCTTGGGATTAAAAGGCTTCGGTCATGCCATGCTGTGGCATGCTGAGGGTGTAGTAGTTGTGATTTGTTTTTCTTTGAACTTTGATTACTAAAGGAGGTTGAAATGGTAGCAGCAAAGAAAGCTAAACCAGCAGCAAAAAAAGCAGCAAGCAAGAAACCGGCAGCTAAAAAGGCGGTAGCCAAGAAGAAGCCGGCTGCCAAGAAGAAAGCAGCAGCCAAAAAGCCAGCAGCTAAAAAGGCAGTAGCCAAGAAAAAGCCGGCTGCCAAGAAAAAAGCAGCTAAAAAACCAGCTGCCAAAAAGGCAGTAGCCAAGAAAAAGCCGGCTGCCAAGAAAAAAGCAGCTAAAAAACCAGCTGCCAAAAAAGCAGTAGCCAAAAAGAAGCCGGCAGCAAAAAAGAAAGTAGCGGCTAAAAAAAGGCCAGCGGCTAAAAAATCGGCAGCCAAAAAACCGGCTTCTACGATGAGCAGGCCTGGCTCTTCCATGGGAGCTCCGGCTCCTTCTGCTCCGGCACCCGTGCGCCCGGCTACAACCTGGCCTTTTCCTACGCCAGGCATACACAAGCCGAACTAAAGGGGTTGGAGGCTGTGGATGCAGCCCCTGAAGCTTTGAAATGAGGGGCTGATCCACAGTTCGCCGGTTGTTTTACTGGGCGCACCTTGTCTGCGTGCGCTTCTTTTCGATGCCAGCTTTGTGCGGGCTGAGTTGCCTATACACTATTCATATTCCTGGCGATAAGTGCGACTATCTGGCTGAGCTCATATAAGGGCCTTCCTGGACTTCTGCGGGGCTCACGCAACATTCCTCACTCCTACATGGAGTTCACCAGCCCAACAAAATCCTGCGCGATCATTACACCAATAGCAGCAACATCCGGTTTAATTGATGCACATGGATTTGAGTAACCTTATTACTGATGCGATATATCACCCCCCTACCCTACAGCGCCGATGCAGCTGCCCACTTTGCGGCCATTGCCGATTTGCCTTGGGCAGTGTGGCTGGATAGTGGCGGGCGCGGTCGATATGACATTGTAAGCGCGCAACCGATTGCAACATTAGTCACGCAGGGTAAATACACCGAAATCACAAATTCAGCCGGGACAAAACGGCTAACTGATGATCCATTTGAATTGCTGCGCCAGCAATTGGGCGCGCCGGTCGAGGCCAGTCCAGGCATTCCATTTGCCGGCGGCGCTCTGGGCTACTGGGGATATGATCTGGCGCGCCGGTTGATGGCAATTCCGGCACAGGCGCAGGATGTGGAACATCTGCCCGACATGGCGGTCGGTATTTACGATTGGGCTATCGTGCTGGATCACCAGCAAAAAATTGCACAACTGGTTTCTCGACAGCGAGACGCGGCTACCGAGTACGTGCTGCCGAAAATACTCGAACGTCTACTGCGCAACGAAACAAAGCCGGGTGCAGCATTCAAGGTTCATGGGCGTATAAGATCAAGTTTTTCCCATGCACAGTATCAATCTGCATTTGAGGTTGTGCAACGCTATTTGACAGCAGGAGATTGTTATCAAGTGAATTTGGCGCAGCGCTTTGCTGCGCATGCTTCCGGCGATGCACTGCACGCCTATCTTGCATTGCGCCAAATAAGCCCGGCACCTTATGCAGCATTTTTAAACCTGCCGCAGGCGCAAATATTGTGCGCCTCGCCAGAAAATTTTCTGAAAGTAAATGATGGCCAGGTGGAAACGAGACCTATCAAAGGTACACGGCCCCGCTTGGGCGATGCGCTGCATGATGCTCAAATGGTCAGCGAACTCCAAACCAGCGCCAAAGACCGGGCAGAAAATTTGATGATAGTCGATTTGCTGCGCAACGATCTTGGCAAAAGCTGTGTGCCTGGCTCGATTAAAACACTCAGGATGTTCGAAGTAGAAAGCTTTGCCCAGGTGCATCACCTGGTCAGCACTGTCACTGGCCAGCTTGCGCCGGGGCGTGATGCGCTGGCGCTGCTACGGGATTGCTTCCCCGGTGGTTCCGTCACCGGTGCACCCAAGCAGCGGGCCATGGAAATCATCGAGCAACTCGAGCCACATCGGCGCGGAGTATATAGCGGTGCCATAGGCTATGTTGGCTACGACGGCAATATGGATAGTAATATCGCCATCAGGACGCTGGTTTACGCCAAAAACGAAATCCACTTTTGGGCAGGCGGTGGCATTGTGGCGGACTCCGATGTGGCAGCCGAATACCAGGAAACGCTGGATAAAGCCAAGGCAATGTTGGATATATTGCGCCAATTTGGCGGGTCAGCGTAAAGTGCCCATATGCAAACGCAACTCTTGAGCAGGGCACATTTTGCGGCAACATGAATATTCATAGGCAATTACCATGATCGCCATACTCAAATCATCTGAGCGCGGTTATGTGCTGCCGGGCACAAGGCTTATTTGCATATTGCGCTTGGCAGCGTGCAAGCAAATGGAAATGCACTTGCCGCAGGCGATGCGTTGATGATTTCCGATGAACCGACCATTGCGTTGAGTGGCGTGCGTGATGCGGAGGTATTGTTGTTCGATTTGGCTTAGAGACGCCCTTAGGTTGGTGCAGCTTTAACCCGGGTAATGCGCACCACCTCGGGTATGCCACGCAGATCGCGCATCACGCGGGCCAGATGCTGGCGGTTGCCGACCTGCAAGGTGAAATGCAAGGAGGTGTAATCACCTTCGTTGGTAAAGTGGACGTTTTCGATATTGGATTCGGCATCGGCGATTGCTGCCGCCACTTTGGCCAACACGCCACGCTGGTTGGCAACAATCAACTTGATGCTGACATCGAAGGGCTTGTTGATGTGTTTGTCCCACACTACGTCCAGCCACTCATCTGTGCTGCCACGCCCTTTGCGCAACGTGGGGCAGTCGTGGGTATGCACCACCAGCCCCTGGCCTTTCTTGATAATGCCGATGATGGGATCGCCCGGAATAGGGCGGCAGCATTTGGCAAACTGAACTGCCAGTCCTTCAGTTCCCTGAATGGTGATGACCCCGCCCGAAGGAAGTTCGTGCGCACCTCCTTCACCCACGCGCGCCAGCTGGCGCGCAACCACCATGTTGAGGCGACGTCCTAAACCGATATCAGCCAGAATTTCAACGCGCGATTTCGCCGTGGTATCTTTGATCAGTTTATCCCAATGAGTTTCATCAATGTCCTGTGGATTAACACCCAGTGAAGCAAGCGCCTGATTGAGCAAGCGTTCACCCAGCTGAGCCGATTCATCAAAGTGCATGGTCTTGAGGAAATGACGGATCTGGCTGCGTGCTTTGCTGGTGATCACATAGCTCAGCCAGGCTGGGTTGGGCTTGGCATGCGCCGCAGTGATGATTTCAACGCGGTCGCCATTTTTCAGCTCGGTGCGCAACGGCACCAGCTCGAAATTTACCTTGGTGGCCACACATCGGTTGCCGATGTCAGTATGCACGCTGTAGGCAAAATCCACCGCAGTGGCACCGCGCGGTAGCGCCAGTATCTTGCCTTTGGGGGTGAAAACGTACACCTCATCCGGAAACAAATCCACTTTCAAATGTTCCAGAAATTCGACAGAATCGCCGCTCTGGCTCAAGCTTTCCAGCAGGCTTTGCAGCCATTGGTGAGTCTTTTTGTGCAGATCATTGAACGGTGTTTGTGTGGTTTTATACAGCCAGTGAGAGGCGACACCGGCTTCCGCGATTTTATGCATTTCGTGGGTGCGTATCTGCACTTCAATGGGCGCGCCATAGGGGCCGAACAGTGTGGTGTGCAACGCTTGATAGCCATTGGCTTTGGGAATGGCGAGGTAATCCTTGAATTTGCCAGGGATGGGTTTGTACAGGCCATGCAGTGCACCCAGCGCAAGGTAGCAAGCGGGGATATCTTCGACCAAAACGCGAAAGCCGAAAATATCCTGCACCTGCGAGAAAGCCAACGATTTGGCTTGCATCTTTTCGTAAATGCTGAATAGATGTTTTTCACGTCCATGTACCTCGGCCATGACGTGATGTTGCTCCAGCCGCTGGCGTATGGATTCCTGGATTTTGCCGACCACTTCGCGGCGGTTGCCGCGCGCTACCTTGACTGCTTTGGACAGCACCGAATAGCGAGTGGGGTAGAGATGCATAAAGCTCAGATCCTGCAACTCCTGATAGATATCGCGCAATCCCAGGCGGTTGGCAATGGGAGCGTAAATTTCCAGGGTTTCGCGTGCTATACGCTCAATTTTTTCGCGCGACATCGATTCCAGTGTGCGCATATTGTGCAGGCGGTCAGCCAGCTTGATTAAGATAACGCGCACGTCGCGTGCCATTGCCAGCAGCATCTTGCGGAAATTTTCGGCCTGCGCATCCTCCTTGGTTTCAAACTCGATCTTGTCGAGTTTGCTCAAGCCATCGACCAGGACCGCCACCGGATTGCCAAATTTTTTTGCCACTTCCTTATTGCTGATGTGGGTGTCTTCTACCACATCATGCAGCAACGCCGCCATGATAGCGGGTGCGTCGAGGTGCAGCGGGGTCAAAATGCGGGCGACTGCGATGGGGTGTGAAATATAGGGATCACCGGACTGGCGCAGCTGACCCGCGTGTGCGCTACCGCTAAATTCGAGCGCCTGCCGGATGTGCTCGACATCCTTGGCATTCAGGTAGGAAGAAACCTCCTGCAACAGTGTTTCGGCATCGGACATTGAGAGCTCGTAGCTAGTAGCCTGTAGCTTGCAGCCAACCCGGTTTTGCTACCCGCTACGAGCTACAGGCTACCAGCTGATTTATGCCTGCCCGCGGTTGAGAATTTCCAGGCCTACTTTGCCCTCACTGATTTCGCGCAGGGCAATGACAGTAGGTTTGTCTTTGCTTTCTTCAACCAGATAACTGGCGCCGTTGGCTAGCTGGCGAGCGCGGTAGGCGGCAGCCAGGGTGAGTTCGAAGCGGTTTGGTATGCGTGCCAGACAATCGTCTATAGTAATGCGAGCCATGATATATCCTCTTTAGTTTTGCAGTTGATTGATTAAAGGGCACCTCTAAAAATCCAAACTCCGTCGCGATGCTGCGTTGCTCAATAAATTTTAACGCTTACATTCCTGTCCTGACCTCAGTCGAAGGGTCAAAATAGATGGGTTGCGCGGACTTTATTTCGCGCCTTGTCTCGCTTAGGATTTTGGATTTTTAGAGGTGCCCTAAAGTATGCAGGAATGTAAGCTGCCGCTCGCGGCGAAGTCCTGCGGCAACGACTATCGCACTCAGTTGCTGCAAGGCCACATCCAGCTTGTCGTTGATAATAACATAGTCGAACTCGGCGGCATGCGCTATCTCTCCCTGTGCGGCTTGCAGCCGTAGCGCGATTACCTCGGCGCTGTCCAGGCCGCGCGCCTTGAGGCGAGCCTCCAGAGCCTGCAAGGAAGGTGGCAGGATAAAGATGCTGGTGCAATCGGGGAATTTTTGCCGCACCTGATTGGCACCCTGCCAGTCGATTTCAAGCAGGATGTCGCGCCCGCCCGAGGTTTCAGCAGCAATCCAGGACTGCGATGTGCCATACAGATTGCCATATATTTCGGCACTTTCCAGAAAATCACCATGCTTAGCCATGTTCATGAAAGTCTCGTGGCTGACGAAATGATAATCCCTGCCTTCGATTTCTCCCAACCGTGGCGCGCGCGTGGTGTAGGAAACAGACAGGTCAATTTGCTGATTGCTGGCCAGCAAGGCGGTTACCAAACTGGTTTTACCCGCACCCGATGGGGCGCTTATGATAAAGAGATTTCCGGGCATATGCTTCTCCTACTCAATATTCTGGATTTGTTCCCGCATCTGCTCAATCAACAATTTCATTTCCATGGAGCTGCGCGAGACCTCGGCATCTACCGATTTCGAACCCAGCGTGTTGGCCTCGCGTTGCAGTTCCTGCATCAAAAAATCCAGGCGTTTGCCTACTGCCCCGCCCTGAACCAAAACCCGCTTCATTTCCAGCACATGAGTTTGCAGGCGTGACAGCTCTTCGTCGACATCGATTTTACTGGCGAACAGGCTGATTTCCTGGCGCAGTCGCTCATCATCACCGTCTTGCATGGCTATCCGCAAGCGCGCGGCCAGTTTTTCCTCATACGCCGCAAGTGCTGTCGGGATGCGTGGCGCTACCGTGCTGCACAATGCTTTAATTTGTGCCACACGTTGCATCAGGAATGCCTGCAGCTTTTCGCCTTCGCGCCCGCGCGCTGCCGAGAATTCTATCAATACTTGATGCAACAGCTGCAGTACTGTGTCCCGAGTAGTGTCTACAGACATCGAGGCGCTTTGCAGCACGCCATTCCAGCGCAACACATCAGCCACGGTCAGACCCTCTGCCTCAGGCAGGATGGCCTGCACTGCCCTGTTCCATTGCGCCAGTTGCCGCAACATGGAGTGGTTAAGTTGCGCCGGGTTTTGTTCGGACTGCCGTGCGGTGAAAGCAATGCGGCATTCTACTTTGCCGCGTGTCAGTTGCGCGGCGATGGTTTCGCGCAATATGGGTTCCAGCAAACGCAGCTCGTCCGGCATGCGCAGCTGGAGATCAAGGTAGCGGTGATTGACCGCTCGCAGTTCCAAGGTAAGCGATCCGGCATCGAGTTCTGCGGCGGCTGTGGCATAGCCGGTCATGCTAGAAATCATCGCGGCCCCCGGATAAAAAGCTTGGGAATAAAAAAATGAACTGAACAACGCGCATTATATTACGATTACACATTATGAATTTCGCTATATACCAGGCCAGCCGAATCGGTGGCCGCAAATACAATCAGGATCGCGTAGCCTACGCATACAGCAGCCAATCCTTGCTGATGGTGCTGGCGGATGGCATGGGCGGCCATATGCATGGCGAGATCGCAGCGAAATTGGCGATACAGGTAATCACCCAAGCGTTTGTGCAGGCCGCACAGCCGCGCGTAGCGGAGGCGAAAGAGTTCCTGAAAGAGATCATGTTGCGTGCTCACAGTGCCATCATTCAATATGCCCATGAGCAGCAGCTTGGTGGCAATCCGGGCACAACCTGCGTCGTTGCGCTGGTACAAGACGGGAAAGTGTGCTGGGCACATGCCGGGGATTCACGCCTGTATTTACTGCGCGGTCAGGAAGTGATGACCAGAACAAGCGACCACTCCATGGTACAGCAATGGGCAGACTGGGGCATTATCAGTGACGATGAAATCAAAACTCATCCGGATCGCAACAAAATTACTAATTGTCTGGGCGGTGTGGAGGATATGTTCTTCGTTGAGCCTGCGGATGCTGTGCGTTTGCAACAGGGCGACACTATCTTGCTGTGCAGCGACGGACTGTGGGGGCCGTTGTCTGAAAAAGAGATAGCTGCCGCACTCATTAACACTCCCCTGCCGGACGCGCTGGAGAATATGATGGATGAAGCGACAAACCGGGAAGGCGTCAACTCAGATAACAGCACGGTAATAGCCGTACGTTGGGGCGACGCCGAAAATACACACACTACGCAATCGCCAATAATTGTTGCGCTGGATATGTAGACGCGCTGAAGATCGTAGCGGCACAAGCTATAATGTGCGCCAACTAAATTCCCAGGATTCCCTTCATGCGTCCCAGCCAGCGCCATCTTGACCAGCTTCGACCTATCCGCATTACCCGTCGTTACACTATACATGCTGAAGGTGCGGTGTTAATTGAGTACGGCGACACAAAAGTGATTTGCACGGCCAGCGTGGAGGAAAAAGTGCCGCCCCATAAAAAAGGCACGGGCGAGGGTTGGGTCACCGCTGAATACGGCATGTTGCCGCGCTCCACTGGCAGCCGCATGGCGCGCGAAGCAGCCAAGGGCAAGCAGTCCGGACGCACCCAGGAAATTCAGCGTTTGATCGGACGCAGTCTGCGCAGCGTGGTGGATTTGAAAAAATTGGGCGAACGCACTATCCAGATCGATTGTGATGTGATTCAGGCCGATGGCGGCACGCGCACGGCCAGTATAACCGGCGCTTTTGTAGCACTGCATGATGCGGTGAACGGACTCATAGCTCAGGGGCTGCTCAAGGAAAGCCCATTACTCGACTTTGTTGCGGCAATTTCGGTTGGCATGGTCCAGGGTGCGCCAGTGCTTGATCTTGACTATGCCGAAGATTCTGCCTGCGACACTGACATGAATGTGGTGATGACCGGCGCCGGGCACTTCGTCGAGGTACAAGGCACGGCGGAAGGCCATGCGTTCAGCCGCACAGAAATGAACGCCATGCTTGATTTGGCTCAATCCGGCATTGCACGGTTGGTTGAAATGCAGCGCGCTGCGGTGGCGGAATAGCCCGGTGCAAAAACTCGTGATAGCTAGCAACAACCCCGGCAAGCTGCGCGAGTTTCAGGGCATGCTGACGCCGCTCGGCATCGAGGTGCTGACTCAGGAACAACTCGGCATTCAAGAAGCTGAGGAACCGCATTGCACGTTCATAGAAAATGCCCTGGCCAAGGCGCGCCATGTCAGCCGCCTGAGCCGGTTGCCAGCGCTGGCCGACGATTCTGGTATTTGCGTGGCAGCGCTGGGTGGCGCGCCGGGCGTGCAGTCGGCGCGCTATGCCGGTGAACCGAAATCGGATACACGCAACAACCAGAAGTTATTGCAAGCCATGAAAAGCATGACTGACCGGCGCGCGCATTATTACTGCGTGTTGGTGTTGGTACAGCACGCTGATGATGCGCAACCCTTGATTGCGGAAGGCGAATGGCATGGCGAAATCGCGCAAGCGCAGCGCGGCACGGAGGGGTTCGGTTATGACCCCTTGTTCTGGTTGCCGCACCTTAACAAAACCAGTGCAGAATTGGGTCGTGATGAAAAGGCGCAGCTTAGCCACCGTGCCCAGGCGCTGCGGGCTCTGCTCCAGAGACTGAGCATAGCGGCTTAAATTCCTGGCGAGAACTGTTGAACTCATGAGTACACACCTTTTACACCCGGTCGGTCTGAAGTCGCAAGCCGTAAATTTTAAGGCTTTGCCACCGCTGTCGCTGTATATCCACATTCCGTGGTGCGTGCGTAAATGTCCGTACTGTGATTTCAATTCGCATGAAGCTAAAGGTGAGTTGCCGGAACAGGAATATGTTGCGGCGCTCATTCGTGATTTGGAATTGTCATTGCCGTTGATCTGGGGGCGCAAGGTGACCACCGTGTTCATTGGGGGTGGCACGCCCAGCCTGCTGTCGGCGCAGGCCATGTCGAAAATTCTTGCTACGGTGCGCATGTTGCTGCCGCTGGATGTAAATGCGGAAATCACGCTGGAGGCCAATCCCGGCACGGTAGAAGCGGAAAAATTTGCCGGTTTCCGTGAAGCGGGTGTGAACCGCTTGTCGCTCGGCATTCAAAGTTTCAACGATGATCATCTCAAGGCGCTGGGACGTATACACGATGCGAGTGAGGCGCGACGCGCGATAGAAATTGCGCAGCGGAATTTTGACAACATCAATCTGGATTTGATGTATGGCTTGCCGCAACAGACGCTGGCGCAAGCCGAAGCGGACGTGCGCGCCGCGTTAGCATACGCGCCGCAACATCTGTCTTGCTACCATTTGACGTTGGAGCCGAATACCTTGTTTCACCGCTACCCGCCTGCCTTGCCGGACGATGACACGAGCAGTGAAATGCAACAGCGCATTGAGCAATTGCTGGCCGAGCACGGTTATCAGCATTATGAAACCTCGGCCTTTGCCCGGCCCAAAAAACAATCTCGCCACAACCTGAATTACTGGCAGTACGGCGATTATCTGGGCATAGGCGCGGGGGCGCACAGCAAGCTGAGTTTTGCCGACAAGGTGCTGCGTCAGGCACGCTACAAGCAACCGCAGGCGTATCTGGAGCAAGTGGCACTAGGAGCGCCGGTGCAGACCGAACATGAGGTGGGGCGCGACGATCTGGCATTCGAGTTCATGATGAATGCGCTGCGCCTGAATCAGGGCTTTACTGCGGCGCTGTTCAGTGAGCGCACCAGCCTGCCCTTGCTGCTGCTGCGCCGTGAGCTGGACCAGGCCGAGCAACGCGGGCTGCTGGCACGAGACCAGCAGCGCATTGCCCCGACCGCATTGGGGCAACGTTTCCTGAATGACTTGCTGCAGATTTTTTTGCGGCAGTAGCAGCCTATAAACTGCGGCCATCAAATTGGGATATTTTCACTTGCGACAAATCCAGGCCTTCCAGGCAGCGTAAGTTGACGGAGGCCATGGGCACACCTTTATGCGCAGCTTCGGCAAACGGGGCGCAACCGCACACAGAACAAAAGTGATGTTTGATCTTTCCTGCGCCGAATGTGTAAGTTGCCACATCACTTTCCGGTGTGGTTAAGCGCAATTTGTCGCGCGATGTGAACCAGCGCAATGCGCCCAGCCTGTGACAAATTGAGCAATTGCATTCCTTGGCCGCTTGTATGTCCCCTTCGACTTCAAAAGCGATGCGCCCGCAATGACAGCTTCCCTGATGGATCATTTTTCATCCCTCCCTGAATTGGGTGATTGAACACTGGCAATGCGCTGAAACACCAAATCCCAAACCGCATGTCCCAGCTTTAATCCGCGTTGCTCGAACTTGGTCAGCGGGCGGTAATCCGGACGGGGCGCAAAATTCTGCGCAGTGTTTCGCAACAATGGCTCGTCGCTCAACACCGCCAGCACCTGTTCGGCGTAGTCCTGCCAGTCGGTAGCGACGTGGATGTAGCCGGCGGGTTTGAGTTTCTTCACCAGCTGCGCCACGAATGGCGGCTGGATCAGGCGGCGCTTGTTGTGGCGGGTTTTGTGCCATGGATCGGGGAAAAAAATGTGCGCGCCAGCCAGCACATGGTCAGCCAGCATGTTGCGCAACACCTCGACCGCATCGTGCTGAATGATGCGGATATTGCTTAGCCGTTTTTCTTCGATTTGCTTGAGCAGGCTACCCACGCCGGGGGTATGCACCTCAATGGCCAGGTAGTCCGTTTCAGGGTGAGCCGCCGCGATCGCGGCTGTGCTTTCGCCCATGCCGAAACCGATTTCAAGTATTGTCTGCGCACTTCTGTCGAAGGCGGTGGCAAGATCCAGCGTTTGTGTGGAGTAGGGGATGCCGTAGTGCGGCATCAAGCTGTCAAAACAGCGTTGTTGCGCATTGGAAACGCGCCCCTGGCGCAGCACGTAACTGCGGATGTGTCCTGAGCGTTGTTTCACATTGTCGGCGCGTTGCTCCATCAAGGCTTGCCGATCAATCCGCTGGTCGGTGAGCTGGGCGTGGCACTGTATGGTTTCTTCGGCATACGGCCTGCAAGGTAAGCCATGCGCCCAGCCTCAACCCCCAGCTTCATGGCCGAGGCCATCAACACCGGATTTTGTGCGGCAGCGATGGCGGTATTCATCAGCACGCCGTGGCAGCCGAGTTCCATGGCGATAGCCGCGTCCGAGGCCGTGCCGACGCCGGCATCGACCAGCACCGGCAGCTGCACCCGTTGCAGGATAAGCTGCAAATTCCACGGATTGAGGATACCCATGCCGGAGCCGATGAGCGAGGCCAGCGGCATGATGGCGACGCAGCCGATATCTTCCAGTTGCTGGGCAATGATGGGATCGTCCGAGGTGTAGACCATGACCTGAAAGCCATCCTTGACCAGGGTCTTAGCCGCAGCAATGGTTTCCACCACATTGGGGTAGAGTGATTGCGGGTCGCCCAGCACTTCCAGCTTGACCAGGCTGTGGCCGTCGAGCAGCTCGCGTGCCAGGCGCAGCGTGCGCACCGCCTCGTCGGCGCTGTAGCAGCCGGCTGTGTTGGGCAGCAAGGTGTATTTCGCTGGCGGCAGAATGTCCAGCAGGCTGGGCTCGTTCGGGTTCTGGCCGATGTTGCTGCGGCGGTTGGCGATGGTGATGATTTCGGCGCCGCTGGCTTCTACCGCTGCCCTAGTCTCAACGAAATCCTTGTATTTACCGGTGCCGAGCAGCAGCCGCGAGTTGTAATTTTTGCCTGCGATAAGCAGAGAGTCACTATTCATTGCTTGCACTTTATGGTTAGCCACCGCCGACTGCGACGACAATTTCCACGCTGTCGCCGTTGCCCAGCATTTGTTGAGGGAATTGGCTGCGCGGAACAATCTCGCCGTTATGTTCCAGGGCTATGCGCTTGCCGATCAGTTGCATTTGCTCGAGCAGCGTGGCGACACTGATGGCAGTGTCGAAGTGGCGTGCTGTTCCGTTGATCGAGATAGTAATCACTTTCAAATTTTTGCAGAGTTAGGGTAACATCCATTCTACATGCGGGCGTCGTATAATGGTAATACCCTAGCTTCCCAAGCTAGCGCCGTGGGTTCGATTCCCATCGCCCGCTCCACTCACCCATCCCCCATAATTCAACTTAAAGTCAGGTGAAAAAGCGCCCATACAGCTCTGCGGAAAGCTCGCATAAAAAGCGTGTTGCAAGTCTTGAGGCGGCCAATTCGCCCCTTCCCAGGATCACATTAGCCCACTTTAGCCTGATCCTGATCGGGTTGATGTGGGTTTTTCCATTTCTGTATTATCTCCACGAATACCCGCGTACTACCTTCTATCAGGAATGGTGGGCGGCTTTTTTGGGGCTGTGCGCTATAGCCTGGCTGTTGCTGCGGCGTTTCTGGTGGCTGCCGACCCTGCCGCGCATAGCGCTGCTGCCCATGTGTTTGATGCTGCTGGTCATGCTGCAATTTATGCTGGGTCGGGTGACATACTATGATCAGGCTTTGCTATACAGCCTCTATCTGCTGTGGGCGGCGTTGCTGATCATGCTGGGTCAGCGCTTGCGCGTAGAGCTCGGGTTGCCGGTGCTGGCTACGGTGCTGGCCATGTGTTTGCTGCTGGGGGCGGAACTGAGTGCCTTGCTGGGCGTGTTGCAACACTACCGCTGGCATACGTTTCTTGACTCAGTGGTGACGGTCAAGACTGGTGCTGCTGTGTATGGCAACATGGCGCAGCCTAACCACTACGCTAACTACATCTCGCTGGGTTTGATTTCGCTGGGCTTGTTGCGCATGCATTGGGGGTTGCGCGTTTGGCAGGTGACGCTGCTTGCCCTGCCGCTGCTGTTTGTGCTGGTGTTGAGTGGTTCACGCAGTGGCGGCTTGTACCTGGTGGGGATGTTGATCCTGGCTTTTTTGTGGCAGCGCCGCGACCCATCCAGTCGGCCATTGGTGCAATACACTGCTGCACTGATAGCGGGTTTCGGCATGATGCATTTGCTCGTTCAGATACCTGCTCTGGCAGGCGCAGACGGCACAGTGACCACGATGCAACGGATGCTGGACGAGGATGTCGGCAGCGGCCAGCTGCGGCTGCACCTGTGGCGCGAGGGATGGCTGATTTTTTCGCAGTTCCCTTTACTGGGCGCAGGCTTTGGTCAGTTTGGCTGGCACCATTTTGTGCTTACCGAGCAGTTGCGTGATCTCAATATATTTGGTCTGTATAGCAATGCCCACAATTTGCCGGTACAAATTGCGGCTGAAATGGGTATGGCCGGCTTGCTGGTGTTGCTGGCTACACTGGCAATGTGGATAGTGCAGGCACTGCGCAGCAAGGACAGCAGCATTTATCAGTGGTGGGCGTATGCTGTTTTAGCTGTGCTGGGCATACACAGCCTGCTGGAATATCCGTTGTGGTACACCTATTTTCTGGGGATGGCGGCGCTGTTACTGGGTATGCTGGACAACACGACTTATCGTTTGCAACTGCCTGGATTGGCGAGAGGGCTGGTAGCAACGGTACTGATACTGGGGCTGCTGTCGTTGCACCAGATGTGGCGGGGCTACCGTAAAATGGAAGGAGTAGTGGCCTTACGTCCCGCATCCGCTGCGGATACCGAAAATTATAAACAGCGCTTGCAGGAAGAACTATGGGCCGTCAATAAGCTGGCCGTGATGGTTTCTATGGCCGAGCTATACCGGGCTAACATGTTGCTGGAGATCAGCGCCGAGAATCTTGCGGACAAGCTGGTGCTGAACGGGCGCGTGATGCACTCTACACCGATCAGTCCCGTGGTCTACCGCCAGGCAGTGTTATTGGCGCTCGCTGGTGAGCAGGCGGCGGCGGAATTACAGATGATGCGCGCCATATGGGCCTACCCGTCTGACTTTGAGTCTGAGCGATTGAAGTTGAGCGAGCTGGCGCTGAAAGACCCCGCGCACTTCACCGCTCTGTTAGAATTTGCGCTCGAAAAACACAAGGAGCGACAACGTGCAGTTCATGACAGATAATGCTTTGATGATATTTGTTTTAATAAGCAGCGGCTTGATGCTGCTGTGGTCTTTTTTTGGCAATCGCCTGCGCGGGGTGAAAGATATAGAGTGCGCGGACGCCCTGCAATTGATCAATCATAAAAATGCGCTTGTCCTCGATGTGCGCGAAGAGAAAGAATTTAATGGCGGACACATTTTGCATGCCAAGCTGATCCCGTTAGGCAGGCTTGCCGAGCGCATCGGCGAATTGGAGCGTAACCGCACGCAAGCCATTGTGGTGATGTGCCGCAGCGGACAGCGTTCTGCCTCGGCCTGCGTGCTGCTGGGCAAACAGGGATTTGGGCAGGCATATAATCTGGCGGGTGGCGTGCAGGCCTGGCAGAAGGCCGGACTGCCGTTGGAAAAATAATGGGCGCTGAAAAAGTAGTGATGTATTGCACTGCTGTGTGTCCCTATTGTGTGCGGGCTGAGAGTCTGTTGCGCGCTAAGGGTGTGACGGAAATCGAAAAAATTCGGGTAGACCTGCAAACGGAATTGCGCCAGGCAATGATGAAAAAAACCGGCCGTCGTACCGTGCCGCAAATTTATATAGGCACACGTCATATTGGGGGATTTGATGACCTGGCCAGACTGGAACATAGCGGTGAATTGACACGGCTGTTAAATGCGCCGACTGTTGCATAATACATCTGGAGGGCATCTCTAAAAATTTAAAATCCTAAGCGAGACAAGGCGCGATTAAAATTTTAGCGCGCCGCATATGTTTGATATGATAAGCGTTAAAATTTTTTGAGCAACGCAGTATCGCAACGGAGTTTGGATTTTTAGAGATGCCCTGGAAAATTTAAGGACAATGAATGAGTGAAGCAGCAACACCCAATCAGGCAATTTTCAACATCGAGAAGCTGTATGTGAAAGACCTGTCGCTGGAAATCCCCCATGCGCCGGGCATTTTTCTGGAGCGCGAAAGTCCGCAAATTGACTTGCAGTTGCACAGCCAGGCGACGCCCGTTGAAGAGGGTTTGTATGAGGTGATTATCACCGTTACACTTACCGCCAAGTTGTCGCAAAAGGCCAAGGTGATGTTTCTGATCGAGGCCAAGCAGGCGGGTATTTTCCAGGTGCGCAACCTGCCGCAGGAAGAGCTGGAACAGATATTGGGAATAGCCTGCCCCAACATTCTCTTTCCTTATCTGCGCGAGCTGGTGTCGGACGTGGCAGTGCGTGCCGGGTTTGCGCCGGTGCTGCTTAATCCGATCAATTTCGACGCGCTGTATCAGCAGCAGAAACAGCTGCAGGCACAGACCGCACCGATTACCAAGCACTAAAATGAGAATATCTGCCGCCTTCATTCTGCTCATCAGCCTGGCTACAGCGGCGGCTTGTGCGCACGCGCTGGACTATGTATCGGTCGCGGAAGGCCCAGCCATTCTGTACGATGCCCCTTCCACCAAAGCCAGAAAATTATTTGTGGTTAGCCGTTACTGGCCACTGGAACAGGTGGTTACCTTGAATGATTGGGTTAAAGTACGCGACAGCTCCGGCACCCTGGCCTGGATAGAAAAGCGCGCCTTGAGCGGCATGCGCTTTGTGACGGTGACGGCAGCCATTGCCATGGTGCGGCAGGCACCGGAAGAGAACGCGCCATTGGTGTTCCAGGCGCGCCAGCAAGTGGCACTGGAATGGCTGGAGAGCACTGGCGCCGGTTGGCTTAAAGTGCGCCACCAGGATGGTGCAATGGGTTATGTCAGCATGGCTGAAGTGTGGGGCGATTGATCAGAGGACAGATGACGAAAGACAGATTTTTGTGTGCCACTACGCAGTACATTTTTGAATGAACAAATGAATATTGCCATACTCGGCGCCGGCGCTTGGGGCACTGCACTCGCCGTCAACCTGTCAGCGCGCCATCGTGTCACATTGTGGGCGCGCGATGCGGCGCAAATCGAAACGATGTACATCAGCCGCTGCAATCAGCGCTATCTGCCGGGAATCCCGTTGCCGCAAGCAATCGACCTCACCTCTGATTTGCATACTGCGTGTAGCAGCGCAGACTATATTTTGGTCACCGTGCCGATTTCCGCCCTGCGCGCCACTCTGTGCCAGATTGCGACTGTGCCCGTGCCGATTCCGGTAATCTGGGCGTGCAAGGGTTTCGAGGCAGAAACCGCTCAACTACCGCATCAAGTGGCCGCAGAAACGCTGCCGCAGAATTTTTTACGCGGCGTGCTGTCCGGGCCGAGCTTTGCCCAGGAGGTGGCGCGCGGTCTGCCCGCCGCGCTGACCCTGGCATCCAGCGATAGTGATTTTGCCAAGCAGGCGGCGCAGTCACTGCACCACGCTCGGCTGCGAATCTACTCCAGCTCCGACGTGGTCGGGGTAGAGGTGGGCGGCGCAGTCAAAAATGTGCTGGCCATTGCTGCCGGTATCGCTGACGGCATGGGCTTTGGATACAACGCGCGCGCGGCATTGATTACGCGCGGTCTGGCCGAGATGACGCGGCTGGGATTAAAGATGGGCGGTCGCGCGGAAACGCTCGGCGGCCTGTCCGGCGCAGGCGATTTAATTCTGACCTGTACCGGTGATCTGTCACGCAACCGCCAGGTCGGGATTTTCCTTGCCAAAAAAATGGCCTTGTCGGACATACTGCGGCAACTGGGGCACGTGGCTGAGGGGGTTTATACCGTGAGCGAAGTGCATCAACTGGCGCAACGCTTAGGGGTAGACATGCCGATTTGTGCGGCGGTGTATCGGGTGTTGTACGAGCAGGTTGCAGCAACGAGCGCAGTGGAGGAACTGCTCAATCGTTCGCCGAATTCTGAATTTAGCTAGCGTGCACAAACCCGCATTGCCGCCACGCTTCAAACACTGCTATCGCCACGGTATTGGATAAATTCAGGCTGCGGTTGTGCGCCAGCATAGGCAGGCGCAAACGCTGCTCAGGTGTTAACGATTCCAATAAGTCTGCGGGCAGGCCGCGCGTTTCCGGTCCGAACAGCAGGGCATCCCCGGCTTGATAGCGTACTTCGTGATAGGCTCGCGAGCCTTTGGTGGTGTAGGCAAACAGACGCACCCCCGGCAGGGTTTGCAAACAGTCGTCAAGCGTGCCATGCACCCGCAGCGATGCGTACTCGTGATAATCCAGCCCGGCGCGGCGCAGATGTTTGTCATCCAGCTCAAAGCCAAGCGGTCGGATCAGGTGCAGTTGCGCGCCGGTGTTGGCGCACAGGCGAATTACATTCCCCGTGTTGGGCGGAATTTCCGGCTGGTACAGGATCACATTAAACATGGGTCTTGTCAGTAATGCGAAAAGAGGCTAACTTGCCGCCTGCGACAAGCAATAGCAAGAAAATTTGGGCTGCAACAATATAGGGAAATAATTATGGCGCGTCCGGAAAAAATTCGCCTCGGCGATTTGCTGGTGCAGCAGAAACTCATTTCACAAGATCAACTCAAATTTGCGCTGGAGGAACAGAAGCGCAGCGGACGCAAGCTAGGCCGGGTGCTGGTGGACAATGCTTACGTCAGCGAAGACCAGATTTCCGAAGCGCTGGCCAAGCAACTGAATATTCCCTTCATCAATCTCAAATATTATACCGTCAATCTGGAGATAGTTCGTCGCCTGTCGGAGAGTCAGGTGCGGCGCTTCCGCGCGCTGGTGCTGGAAGACCGGAATGGCGCACTGCTGGTCGGCATGGCCGACCCGACCGACCTGTTTGCCTTTGACGAAATCACCCGCTTGCTCAAGCGCGATATTGACCTGGCGGTGGTCACGGAAGGACAGTTACTGGAGACCATAGATCGCGTCTATCGCCGCACCGAGGAAATATCCGGTCTGGCGCGCGAATTAAGCGATGACCTGGGCGACTCCTATATTGACTTCGGCAAGCTGACCGATTCCGTGGGTCTGGAAGAGGCGCCGGTGGTCAAGCTGTTACAGACCATGTTTAATGACGCCACCCAGGTTCGCGCCTCGGATATTCATATCGAGCCGCAGGAAAAGCATCTGCACATCCGTTTTCGCATCGACGGTATGCTGCACTTGCAGACTGAAGCCGATAGCAAAATTTCTCCCTCGCTGGTGTTGCGCCTGAAACTGATGTCCGGGCTGGATATTTCAGAAAAGCGCCTGCCGCAGGATGGCCGCTTCAACGTGCGCGTGCGCGATCAGGCAGTGGATGTGCGTATTTCCACCATGCCCACGCAATATGGCGAATCGGTGGTGATGCGGCTGCTCAACCAGGCCAGCGGTGCCCTGTCCCTGGAAAAGCTGGGTATGCCGGCAGACATGCTGGTTCGCTTTCGCGAAATCATCCGGCGCAGCAGTGGCATGGTGCTGGTCACCGGCCCCACCGGCAGCGGCAAGACCACCACGCTGTATGGTGCGCTGGCAGAAATTAATACCGTAGACCAGAAAATAATCACCGTGGAAGACCCGGTGGAATATCGCCTGCCGGGCATTAACCAGGTGCAGGTGAACGAAAAGATTGATCTGACTTTTGCGCGCGTGTTGCGCGCCGCCTTGCGCCAGGATCCGGACGTGGTGCTGGTGGGTGAAATGCGTGATGCGGAAACGGCGCAAATCGGCCTGCGCGCAGCGATGACCGGGCACCTGGTGTTTTCCACCCTGCACACGCGCGATGCGGCCGGCACCTTGTTCCGCCTGGTGGATATGGGCATCCCGAAATATATGGTGTCTTCTTCTGTGCAAGTGGTGCTGGCACAGCGCCTGTTGCGGCGGGTATGCGAAAGTTGCAATGAGCCGCACGCCCCGACGCCGCAAGAAGCGGAATGGCTGGAACATGTGCATGTCAAGCGCGAGCACTGGGGCGTCCTGCTACATGGGCGCGGTTGCTCGCACTGCAATGGCACCGGCTATAACGGGCGCCTGGGTGTGTATGAAATGATGGAAATGACCCCACCCTTGGCTGAGGCTGCCGCCCACCATGACTCTAACCACTTTACCCAGGCCGCGCTGGCGTACATGAAGGGCAAAACCTTGCTGGATCATGCGCTGCAACAGATGATTCTGGGGCGCACATCGGTGGCGGAAGTCATGCGTATCAGCAACCAGGTCGAGGACTAGGAGTTTGTCGATATTCGCCTATAAGGGCAGGGACGCACGCGGCGAGCTGGTGCGGGGCACGCTGGAAGGCGCTGACAGCGGCATGGTGGCCGACCAATTGTTCGGCAGTGGCATTACACCGACCGAGATCAAGATGCACGGGGTTGAAGGTGCCACAGTGCATAAGGGCGCTTTGCTGTGGAACCGCCTGCTGGAAAAAAAGATCGAGCCGCTGGATCTGATGTGGTTCAGCCGCCAGATGTACACTTTGCTTAAAGCAGGCGTGCCCATCATGCGCGCCCTGGCCGGATTGCAGGAATCATCGCACAACCCGGCCTTTGCCGCGATGTTGCAGGATTTGCGCGTAAGCCTGGACAGCGGGCGCGAGCTCAGCATGGCGCTACGCCTCCATCCGAAAGTATTTTCGCCGTTCTACGTCAGCATGGTGCAGGTCGGTGAAATGACCGGCATGCTGGATCAGACTTTCTTGCGCCTGTATGAACACCTGGAGTTTGAGAAGCAGATGAACGAAAGCATACGCGGCGCCATGCGCTATCCGATGTTTGTCATGATCGCGATGGCTGTTGCCATCGTCATTGTCAACATCTTTGTTATTCCGTCATTCGTCAAAGTGTTTGAAGGCTTTCATACCGAATTGCCGCTGATGACCCGAATGCTGATCGGATTTTCCAATTTCATGGTGAATTACTGGCCGTTATTGCTGGCGCTGTTGATCGGTGCAGTGGTAGCGTTCCGCACGTATGTGGCCACGCCGCATGGCAAGTACAGGTGGGACAAAAGCAAACTGAAGATACCCATAGCCGGAAAAATAATATTCAAGGGCACCTTGGCGCGCTTTGCGCGCAGCCTGGCGCTGGCCTTCAAGAGCGGCATCCCCATCGTGCAGGGATTGAACGTGGTAGGCATGGTGGTGGACAACGAATACATGCGCACCCGTATTGAGCAGATGCGCGATGGTGTCGAGCGCGGCGAAAGCATCTTGCGCACCGCCGTGGCAGCCGGAATATTTAACGCCACCGTGCTGCAGATGATTGCAGTGGGCGAGGAAACCGGCGACATGGATGGCCTGATGTTCGAGATTGCCGGCATGTACGAGCGCGAAGTGGAATACGAAGTAAAAACCCTCAGCCAGCAGATCGAACCCATCATGATCGTTGCGCTGGGAATTATGGTTCTGATACTGGCGCTGGGCATCTTCCTGCCGATATGGGACTTGGGCAAAGCGGCATTGCATAGATGAGTTACAGAGGACTGAGGACTGAGGACGTAACCAGCGACTTGGCTGTCGTTTTTGGACAGCCTAGTCGAATGGCTAGTAGTTCCATCAGAGGGCGGATGGTTGTGTGCCGCTGCGCGGCACGTTCTACAAGATTGCGCGGCAAAGCCGCGACAAACTCTCAGTCCTCAGTCCTCAGTCGTGAGCGTAGCGGTCACAGCGCGAGCTGTGGGCACCGCACGGCCTACCCCTTGCGGGTACAGTCCTCTGATCGCGGTTTCACCCTGATCGAATTGGTGATCGTGATCTGCATTGTGGGCATACTGTCCGCAACGCTGCTTAAGCGCGTGTGGTTTTATCAGGATCAGGCAGAAAAAGCTGCCATGGAGCAAGTTGCGGGCGCGTTGCAAAGTGCGTTGACCATGAAATATGCCCGCTTGCTGACACGCGGCAAGGGGTCTGAAATCAGCGCGCTGGTGGCGGAAAACCCAATGAACTGGCTGGCGAAAATCCCCGGCAACTACGCAGGCGAGTATTACGATGTCACACCGCGCTCTATTTCTCGGGGTAACTGGACGTTTGACCTGAAGTCGCGCAACCTGATCTATGTCGTGGATCGCAGCGACTATTTCACCCCCGGCAAAGATGGAAAAAAATGGGTGCGCTACCGTGTCAATTTGCTGTACGAGCCTGTGCCGACCACATCCGGCAAGCCCGGCAAAGAATTGGTCGGTGTCTTGTTCGAGCCGACCGAGCCGTATCGGTGGTTTGATTAAGCAACTCTCATCCGGATTATTGGAGGATGCAAAATAAATGGCAGGTAGTTTCGCCATGCTTGCAAGCCCTCGCCCTCTCCCCGAGAGCGAGGGGATTTTCTTCCCTCTCCCTCGGGGAGAGGGGTAGGGAGAGGGGGTTCATCGTGAATTCTGAAACAAGGAGCACGCCATGTCTATAACCGATACTCTGTTGCTACGCAGTTTGGTACTGTTTCTGATGGTAGGCAGCGTGGCCGGATTGCTGACCGGAACAGCGCTCATTCTGCGCCCGCATTGGCTGATGCGGCTGGGCAAGATCACTAACCGTTGGGTTTCTACGCGCCAGATTGACAAAGCGTTTGAGCGCCCTATCAACCTGGATCAGTGGTTTTACCGCTATAGCCGGGTGAGCGGAACATTGACGCTGGCCGGGGCGATTTTTATTATTTATTTTTTCACCACCTCGTTTGACAAACTCGGCACCCTCGCCGGTTTATTCAAAAATAACATCGTCCCGTCCTCCCTCATGGCAGGGCTGCTGGATGGGCTGGTACTGATCATTCTGGTCGGCAGTGTGTTGGCACTGATTGTCGGGCTGTTCTTGCTGTTCCGACCGAGCTTGTTGCGTGGATTTGAGCACAAGGTTAATCAGACCGCTTCCCTGAGGCGCGCGCTCAAACCACTGGAAATACCCCGCTCCAATGTGGATGAATACGTGTTCCGCCATGTGCAAGGGGTGGGCGTACTGCTGGTGTTAGGCAGCCTGTATACATTGGTGGGACTGGCGGCTTGGCTGGGATAAATTTTAACCCTGTTGTGAGGAATTGGGGTTTATGGCCTAATCGTGGCAGGAGGTTTGAGACAGACTGCGGATGCTATTATTAAACTCATTCGTCTGGAAAAAAGCTGGCTCATCATGTTTGGCTAAAGTTAATCATTAAATGATCAGGGGGGCGATCGACGTTCTTCTGCTACGTTCGGGCATGAATAAAGGGTAGTAAGGTAACCCCCTTTTCCCTCTGAGGATGACGGCGATAGCAGATTTAGCTTACGATTTCGAGTGGGATGAGCATAAAGCAGATTCTAACTTGAAGAAACACGGTGTGGCGTTTGAGCAAGCCGCATCCGTGTTTTTGGATGCGCTGTCTTTGACGGTGTTTGACGAGGTGCATAGCCAGCATGAGGAGCGCTGATTCACACTGAGCCATACGTCTGGCGGCGTGCTGTTGGCGGTAGCGCATACATATCAGGCAACCAGTTCGACCAGCATACAGGTGCGCATAATTTCAGCACGGCCCGCCACGAAACAGGAGCAACTTTTTATGCGGACAACCCGCGCTAAGGTGGCACCATGAATGCAACAGCCAACAACACGCCTGACGATGACGATTTTAAAGTTAGGCAGTTTGCTGCCATATGACCGTTTACACAAAATCTTGTACACCCTCTTGAGCAACGCAGCATCGCGACGGAGTTAGCATTTTAGAGGTGCCCAAAATTAATTAGGCGCCTGCGCCTAAGCTCCTGTACCTTTGGATTTTGAATGCGGCCTTGGCGTACTGGAGAGATTCAATCATGGCAAAAGAAACCAACAGCAAATCGCGGGTGGCTAAATGGCGCGGCTATGCCGTCAGCGTGCTGGTGTTCGTGATTATTGTTGCGGGCATACGCGTCTGGCAGCAACGCGATATGCCTAGAGGGCCAGCACCCGCCTTGCAGGGTGTGACGCTCGCGGGCCAGCCCTATATGCTGCGCCCTGAAAAACCGGTGCTGGTGCATTTCTGGGCGACCTGGTGCCCGATCTGCCGCGCTGAACAGAGTTCCATCGCCGCTATTGCGCAGGATCATCCGAACACCATCACCATAGCCATGCAGAGCGGCAGCTCGGCAGAGATAACCCGCTACATGCAGGAACAGGAAATAAATTTTCCGGTAGTGAACGATACCGATGGCATGCTCTCCAGCACATGGGGTATTCGTGGCGTGCCTACCAGTTTTATTATCGCGCCTGATGGTCAGATACGCTTTGTGGAGGTCGGCTATACCACGGGTATAGGCCTCAGGTTGAGGCTTTGGTTGGCGGGGCTTTAATCTTATCTGTGTCACAAAACGCTGACGGCGCATTGCGGCGTTAAAATCGGGCTCAAAATGCTCATTTGCGTAAGTGTAAACTCCGCTTTTTCGCCCAATTTTGCCTTGCACTGCATCCCTTGATCGCTTAGTGACACAGTAAGATTAAGGGCACCTCTAAAAATCCAAACTCCGTCGCGATACTGCGTTGCTCACAAAAAATTACTCCTTACATATCATACATATGCGGCGCCGCAATTTTTTGCTCGCGCCTTGTCTCGCTTAGGATTTTGAATTTTTAGAGGCGCCCTTAAGTCACAAGGGCGTCAACCGTCACTTTCCCCAAAATCATTTGTATGGCCACCGCACTCATGGCTGGGCTGCGACATATAATTTTTATTATTTTTTTGTTAGCGCTCGCCTGCATCAACCTGCCAGTGCAGGATTCAAGGCGATATTTGTGTGAGCCAAACAGGTAATTTCTTCCCGCCGGATTTCCAGTGTGGCTGGTTATTCTCATCGCAAGTCACAATCCGCTCAGAAAAAACCCTTTGAGCGATTTCGCATGAGACCTGTATAAAATTGAAATGTTTTTCACAATCCTTCGCTAATGTAATCGCGCTTTTTACCTCCACTTCTACACGCTGGCCGGTTGTGCCGTCGTCATCTGCCATGCGGCTGCGAATTTCAAACTTCTTTCCTTTGTAGCGTGGACAAGCGCGAACCTCGTTTCTCTCAATATCGTCAGGCACGGTCATAAAAAGCTCTTCCGCTTCTACCGACCATGGTCCGATCAGCGCTTGCGGGAATGAACGAATTTCAGCACTTTCTGGCTGATTGTGCTTCAGATTTCTAACCAGCTTGATGATATCCAATGTTTCCCGTTCCTTGGCAGCGTTCGCCAACTGATTGATCTTCTGCCGGGCGTCATTCGCATCTGTGACACTCATCGGCAAATCGGCAAGGGGAATGCTGGGCATGTTTGAGTATTTGTTGATTGCGTAAAGCATGGCGACAATCATCAGGCCCACCAACAAAACGATCACTACACCTTCGATTGATATCCCGAATATCGACAATTTTCCAGGTTGTGCGGTCATGTCTCGACGGAAAGACCGGCTGAATATCAGTGCGGACACTACGCCAAGCAAGCACGCCCCACAAATAATGACAACGATGTATTCGAGACTCCAGTTATTCACGTTTCCTCCGATGCGTGATGGTGATGGCGCGCTCTAACCCCAAGTGCAACATTCTTTTATGAAAGAATGCTGCATGACAAAAAAATACAAACACATCACACTGGATGACCGTACCTTGATTCAAACCCAACTCCAGCAAGGGTTTAAACCTGCCGCAATTGCGGCGAGTTTGAATCGGCCACGCTCTTGCATTACCCGCGAACTGGCTCGCAATGGCTGGCAGGCTGCGACTGCCACGCGACCCGTTGGCCGCCCGGCTGTTGCAGGCGGCTATTCTTCCAGCCGGGCCCACACCCGTGCTCGACGCCCTTCGACTTCGCTCAGGACAGGCTTATCTGTCCTGCCGCGTGTCAGGCGCCGGCTGGTGGTCGGCAATCCGCTATGGGACAAAGTCAGCGATGGCCTGCAACAAGGCTTATCCCCGGAACAGGTTGCCGGTACACTGGGGCGCATGAACGAGCCCATCCGTCTGTGTCACGAAACCATTTACCAGGCAATCTACGCGATGCCCAAAGGGGCGTTGCGCACCGATATGATTGCGTTGCTACGTGTGTTGTTGGGGCTTTAGCCCCTTACAACCACGGCGTACCCCTTGCGGGTGCTGCGTTTTGGCCACCACCAACGTCGTCCCCGTTCGCGTGGCGATGACCGGCGCGGACAGATTCCCAACATGACCAGTATTGATCTGCGCCCGGCCGACATCGCCGAGCGTCTGGTGCCAGGCCATTGGGAGGGCGATCACATCAAGGGCGCGGGTAACCGCTCCCAAGTCGGCACCTTGGTCGAGCGCAAGATCCTGTACCTGGCGCTGGTGAAGCTGCCCAACGACAGCGCCCAAGGTAACAAGTACAGGGCAACAGCCGAAGGCTTTGGGTCGATCTTGCAACGCTTTGATGTGGATTTGCGCCGCTCGCTCACTTATGACCAGGGACGCGAAATGGCGCAACATGCCAAGCTGACTCAAGACACGGGCATTCAGGTTTACTTCTCTCATCCGCACAGCCCGTGGGAGCGGGGGCAAAACGAAAACACCAATGGCTTGGTGCGTCATAACCAGCGACTTGGTTGGCGTTAACCAATGACTTAGTTGGCGTAGTTTGCCAACTTAGTCAGATGGCTATGCAAAGCCTTTTGGCGGCCTAGTCGAATGGCTAGTTGTTTCATCAGTATCTGCCCAAAGGCTCATGCCTTCTGTGTTCTCGCAATCCCAGCTCGACGACATCGCATGGAAACTCAACACCCGACCCAGAAAGTCGCTAGACTGGAAGTGCCCAGCTGAACTCTTTCTTCCTGAAGACGCTTTTGACTTCAAAGCTTACTGGGCGGATAAACTTAATATTGTTGCACTTGGACTTTGAAACCGCCAATGGTTACGCCATCTTCCAGCGTCACCACGCGCAAACATTTTCCGAGCTCATCTACAAATATCCAGTGCCGAATACGCCCATCTTCTGGTTGAACCTCGCGCCGCAACGGATTGGCTAGTGCCTAGATGCACCACTCAAGCCGAATATATTGTCGCTTGGGTAGCACACTATCACGGAAGTAATCAGTCAGATGTGGCGATTCCATGCGAAGCATTATGACACCACCTAGATAAGCACGCCAAGGAGATGATGGCGATGTTCATTTCCTGCGGTTGGCTGGGGATTACGAATCGCGATAAGCGCGCCATGTACCACCTCCAATTTCAGGAAGGTGGCACTTACAGCGCGCTTAATCAAAAATCAATCGAGTCTGACCCCATTGATCTTACGTGACTCCATTGGTCTTACGATCTTACGGTTCCTGCATGCTGCCCTTGCCCGGCATCATGGCCACCATAGTCAATGAATCAGGCGATGAATTACCGGGACAAAGTGGTGGCTTCCTCGTCATCACGCGCCCCTTCCCCTCGCAAATTCGCACGATATGGGGCGATCCAGAGCGTTACCG
>JANPNS010000105.1:0-1655 GCA_031427575.1 Gallionellaceae bacterium | reverse complement strand
GCGCGCCGGGGGTGTTGGGGTACATCACGCTGACTTTGATCATGCTGGGCTCCTCTTGATTGCGGGTTGAAAGGCGACACGCATGTTGCGCCAGGTGTTGCAACTTTGCAAGCGCCGGGCGCTAATTTCCGGCGAAACGGTCTGGCTGGGCTATAATCCAAGCCCACCTGGTCGGTTGTCACACCCGATGGCCGCCTGCTGGTGAGCGATGCCAAGAGCGGCGAGGTGAAGGCCTTTACCTGCAGCGGCAGGTCGGCGCATCTGTTTGAAAAAGACGGCGCTGCAGCCCTCAAGACGCCGATGGGCATCGCCCAGGACGACTTGCCGTCCCCGGCCCTGTTGGAGGAGAAAACCAAAATATTTACTCCGTCCAAGAATCGCCCCAACGACCAGGGGAGGATTCATGTGGTTGATGCGGCGCCGGCGGCAGTCAAAGTGTTCGATTCACAGGGAAAATATGTCCTGAGCTATGGAACGGAACTCAAGCAACCGAACGGCATTGCCATTGATCAAAAGAGAAGGCTGATTTTCATCTCGGATACCGCATTGCACGCCATCGCGGTTTACAAGTATTGACGGCACAGCCACATATCCGGATTTTCGTCTTTCCGAAAATTTCTTCAAGGGCAGCATAAGGCAGCACCGCCTGAAATCAACCCAACTAAATAGATTATGGAACATTCCACAATAGCCATTCTAGTCATGCTGAATAATTGGTTTCATGACTTTGCAGTAGCAATGTTGTTTTGCAGCCTGATTTTATTGTGGCTCATCTATCGGAAAACGCAGGAACAACCCGATGCAAGCTGGATTGGGTTTGCGCGGGATCTTGCCAAAAGCCTGAACCAGGTGACTCGCGTCTGCTGGGCCATGCTTATTTTGCTCGGCATCGGTCGTACCCTGTCGTATGAAAAGTTCGAATGGGCAGAGGCGGCCGGTAGCGGGCAAGTGGCGGCGCTGGCTTTGAAACATGTGCTGCTAGTCTCGCTGATTATCTGGGGAACGATTATCCAGCTGCGTCTACGGAAATTTTTCAAGGAGTGCAAGATTTGAACAACGCCCCCCGAATACTGCTGGTCACTGCCCCTTACCATTGCTGGGGCGTCCAAGTGGTGGGTACCTGGCCGCCACTGCATCTGGTTTATCTTGCGGGCGCCGCGCGGGAAGCCGATGCCCTGCCAAGAATTTACGACGCCATGAACGAATCGCACTCCTATCCGCAGATCAGGGCGGAAATCGAGCGGTTCAAGCCTGACTATGTGCTGACGTACGATTATCTGCCGGTGACTGGCGCGATCAGCACGGCATCGCTGCCCGATTCGATCGCGATATTGAAGCTGGCCAAAGAGATCGATCCCGCCATCGTGACCCTGTTGGGCGGCCCTCACCCTACATTCCTGTACAAGGAAGTGCTTGAGTCCGCACCGGGCATGATCGATTACGTTCTGCTGGGGGAAGGCGAGGCGACCTTGAAGGCGCTGCTCTCGGCTTTGCGCGGCGGCACGGCAGAGGCGGTCAAGGGGATTGCCTACTTCGATGGCGACAAGGTGGTTGCCAATGCCAGGCGTCCACAAATCGCCGACCTGGATGAATTGTCGCCCGCCTGGGATCTGCTGCAATGGGACACTTATCACTACAAGGTCACTCCCGGCGGA
>JANPNS010000104.1:0-2048 GCA_031427575.1 Gallionellaceae bacterium | reverse complement strand
ATCCGCATAACTGATCGCCACCAGCTTGATTTGCTTGGGGTCGTAGGGGATAAATCGTGGCATGGTGCGTGACTCGCTGTGGCGTTGAGTCATTTTAGCAAAAGCCAGGGGTGGTTCTTGGGTTTTTCTACAGCCTCAACGTTTGAAATCACCGGCCTGCGCGGCTTTTCGCGCAGGTCCGGTGGATTGATGGGTTGGGCGTCAGTTGGCTAAGCACAGAGACTGTCGAACTTGCGAATGAACGCCTGCTGTAGATTCGTATCTACCTGCAACTCAGCGCCATAGGATGCGATGTATTCGAGCAGTGCGGCTTGAAAGCCGTTTCGGTAGACGATTCGCTCTTTCACGTTGGCAATGGCGCCGACATGATTTTCAGCCCAAATACGCCAGCCGTTTTTGGTTTGTGCTTCGTGTAGCAGTCCGCACCTGACGCCGAAGTAGAACTCTTGCGCGGATGCTTCATCGAAGACTTGCGAGAACGGAGCGCGATCTCGAAGGAATGCAACGAAGACGTTTTGGCTTGATGAATATTCATAGGATCCAAGCACTTCATCTCGCTTTTTGTGGCGGTAGTTTTTCCCTTGTGCAGTTGATTCCAGAAACTCGATCAAACTGCACTGAATGGCAACAATCGAAAAACCTTCGCCTTGAAATGTTCCGTGCTCCTGAAGGAGGCTAATCGGATGTAGGTAGCGCAAGTGCAGGCGAGCTTCGAAGTATTCGGTGAACGCCTCACGCCAAGCTTGAGCATCGGGCCGTAAAAGGCGCTCGCGAATGGTGTACCAGTCCGCGATGGTTTTCGTTCCTGCAATGTACGTATCAGCGATGGAATTCATGACGCCCAACGCTTTGCTGCGCCGCGCCCGCCCCGGACACAACAGGAAACGTGGCGCGTTGTCACGGGCGTCGGCACGAGCAATTGGTTGGGCGCGATCACGATGACAGATGATATGCGCGCAAGATGAAGAATGGTACGGCCACAATTACTGAGGCAATAAAAAAGCCGTACACATTGCTTCTTATTGCGAGAAATAATAGCAAAAGAATAAATATCGCATCCAACGGCATCAATATATATGTGGCAATCCCTATGTCGGACTTGTACACGGTAGGTCTGTTCCCGAATACACCCAAACACACCCACAAGTTAATTAGTAAATGTATGACGAAGACTATGTATTGCATTCAACTATGCCCTTACTGTTTTCCGCTTGGAGCGCCAGAGTGAGTTGCGAATATTCGTGCCCAACGACGGAGTTCAGCGGCGCGCTTTAGCGCGTCCGCTGGAACGACTTGTTAGCGCGTTTGAAATGCGGCGCCACAGGAAAAAACCAAGCAGCGTCACCGCCAACACAACAATGAGCGACGCGCCGAGGTACGCCCAAGAGGCAAAGCTGGCCTTCCTCTGGACAGGCATGACGCCGGACAGGTCGCCCAGCCATAGAAGAAAATATGTTGCGAATAGAACCCAAAACCCGGCCAGGCTGGCATAAAACACTTCTTTTATCCGGGTCGTGCCATTTTGGCTTTGCTTGTTGTAAAGCATCTGAAACGCCCAGAATAAAAACGACAGGGTTGCGAACGAAAGACTAAAAGCGCAGGCGAGGGACAAGAACAATTCGATATCGGAAGCCAGCCCGAAATCTCCAAATAATTGATTTAGCCATGTCCAGATTCTTTCCGACCACCCGGTGCCCATGTACCGACTCGTTAGCCAATAGGTACCCGGTAGCGATAAGAGGCTCAACACAGCATAGCGAACGATTTTCATTTGACTATTACCTTGCCATAAGCCTTTAGTGTACTGCTGGGTACGGCTTCAGGCGTCCTGTCTTTAAGCCTCGTTCGCAGGGATCGATAATCCGATGAATTCGCTATAACGATACAACCCTCGCTTCTTCCAGTAGGACCAACCGGATGAAGCCGAAAGAGGCCCCGTTTGACTTCCTTGCAGTAAGTCTCGTCATCGATCTTGCTATCGATGGCATATAAGGAAAACCATTCATCGTGATCGTTAACCATATCGCGAAACCACCCAGCCCGGCCGC
>JANPNS010000103.1:0-5163 GCA_031427575.1 Gallionellaceae bacterium | reverse complement strand
GCCGAGTTGTTTACGCGCCGCCTGCGCGCCATGGAGCGCGACGGTCAGATCATGCGTAACCGCAAGCAGGCGATTTGTGTGATGGATAAACTTGATTTGATTAAAGGCAAGGTACAAGGCCACCCTGACGGTTTTGGTTTCCTGATCGCGGAGGACGGCAGCCCCGATCTGGTGCTGAGCGCCAAAGAAATGCACAAGGTGTTGCACGGCGATACCGTGATGGCACGCGTGAGCGGTATGGATCGCCGCAGTCGGCGCGAAGCCAGTATCGTGGAAGTGCTGGAGCATGGCACGACACGTCTGGTAGGGCGCTTGTATGAGGAGCATGGCATCCAATTTGTGGTGGCGGAGAATCGCCGCATCAGTCAGGATATTCTGGTCGCGCCTGGCGAACGCAGTGCAGCAACGGCGGGGCAGGTGGTGGTGCTGGAAATAATGAAGCAGCCGAGCAAAAACGCTCAGCCTATCGGCCGCATCGTGGAGGTGCTGGGCAACTACGCCGACCCCGGCATGGAAATCGAGATCGCGTTACGCAAGCATGATCTGCCGAACGAGTTTCCGGATGACACCAGGCGCCTGGCCAAAAAGTTTGCGCCGAAAGTGTCGCCTGAGGATTACGCCGGACGCGAGAGTGTCGCCAAGCTGCCGTTGGTCACCATAGATGGTGAAACCGCGCGCGATTTTGACGACGCGGTCTATTGTGAACCCCAGGGCAACAGCTTTCGTTTGGTCGTGGCGATTGCCGATGTGAGCCATTATGTGCAGCCCGGCGATGCGCTGGATAAGGAAGCGCTGAACCGCGGCAATTCGGTGTATTTCCCGCGCCGCGTCATTCCCATGCTGCCGGAGGAATTATCCAACGGCCTGTGCTCGCTCAACCCGGATGTCGAGCGTTTGTGCATGGTGTGCGACATGCAAATCAATGACAGGGGCGACATCGAGAAATATCGCTTCTATCCGTCGGTGATGTTCTCTCATGCGCGTCTGACTTATAACCAGGTGGCGGACATGCTGGCCAATCCGCAAGGGGAAAATGCACTTAAGTTCGCTGCCGTTCTGCCGCACATTAATCACTTGCATACCTTGTTCAAGACCTTGCTGCAAGCGCGCGAGAAGCGCGGCGCGATAGACTTCGAGACCATAGAAACACAGATGGTGTTCAACGATAGCGGCAAGATCGAGCGCATCGTGCCCGTGATTCGCAACGATGCCCACCGCCTGATCGAGGAATGCATGTTGGCGGCCAATGTGTGCACGGCCAATTTCCTGAACGAACGCCAGCATACGGTGTTGTACCGCGTGCATGAAGGCCCGACTCCGGAAAAGCTGGAGGCGGTGCGCGAATTCTTCAAGGAGTTCGGCCTGGATCTGGGCGGCGGCGATGAACCGCAGGCGGGCGATTACGCCAAGCTGCTGAAGCAGGTCAAAGGCCGGCCCGACATGGCGCTGCTGCAAACCGTGATGCTGCGCTCCTTACGCCAGGCGCGTTATTGCCCCGAGAATGCCGGCCATTTTGGCTTGGGCTATGATGCCTACACCCACTTTACCTCTCCTATCCGCCGCTATCCCGACCTGTTGGTGCATCGCGCCATCAAGGCCGTGCTCAACGGCAAGGTATACAAACCACATGAAAAATGGGTGGCACTGGGCGAGCATTGTTCCATGACCGAGCGCCGTGCCGACGATGCCACGCGCGATGTGGAAGCGTGGCTCAAATGTTTTTACATTCGCGATCACCTGGGCAGCGTGTTCGATGGCACCGTATCATCTGTTACCGGATTCGGCCTGTTCGTCGCACTCGACGATCTGTATATCGAAGGCTTGGTGCATGTCTCCGAACTGGGTTCGGATTATTTCCATTTCGATCCCACCAAACACCAGATGCTGGGCGAGCGCACGGGCAAGCGCTACCGCCTGGGCGACCGGGTGCGCGTCAAGGTGGTGCGGGTGGATATGGAAAGCACAAAAATCGATTTCGTGCTGGAAAGCGCGGAGGGCGAAGCGGGTCAGGTTGATGTGAGCAGGGCAGGCGCGTGGGGCGCACACGCACCAAAAAAAGAACCTAAAGGGAAAACGCGTAAAGAGAAGTCTCCCCAAGGGAAAACCCATAAGGTAAAAAAATAGCATGGCTGACACCCGTGTGATACACGGCTTTCACGCCGTTACAGCGCGCATCCGCCAGCATGCGGACAGCGTGCTGGAATTGTATGTGGATACCCAGCGCCGCGATCCACGCGTGCGTGATCTGCTTAAACTGGCGGAAACAAATGGCGTGCGCGTCGTTCCGGTGGATAGCAAACGTCTCGACGGCATGGCTGGCAATGCGCGCCATCAGGGTGTTGCCGCGCGGGTAGATGCGGCGCAGAAGGTGCTGCATCTGGACGATGTGCTGGATACACTCACTGAACCCGCATTACTGCTGGTGCTGGATGGCGTGCAAGACCCGCACAATCTGGGCGCTTGCCTGCGCAGTGCCGACGCCTTTGGCGTGCATGCCGTCATCGCTCCCAAAGATCGCGCGGTCGGCCTGACCGCCACAGTGGAAAAGGTCGCCTGTGGCGCAGCGGAAACTGTGCCCTACATCACCGTCACCAACCTCGCGCGCACCCTGCGCGAATTGCAGGAGCGCGACATCTGGGTGGTGGGTGCAGATAGCGAAGCGGAGACTGATTTGCATGGCTTCCGCCACAGCGGCGCACTGGCCTGGGTGCTGGGCGCGGAAGGCGAAGGCTTGCGCCGCTTGACGCGCGAAACCTGCGACCAGCTGGTGCGCATCCCGATGTTGGGCAGCGTGGAAAGTCTGAATGTGTCGGTAAGCGCGGGCGTGTGTTTGTATGAAGCGAGAAGGCTGCGGCAGAGTGACTGTGCGGGGTAACTCCTGGGATTGTTTCCGGAGATCATGATATATTGATACCCCTAAGGTTCATAAATTTTTGGCAGAAGAGCGATGAGTAAGTCATGGTCAATGGCTGCATGTCGGTGCCGGAAATACCTTGTATTTTTGGAAGCGCTTCTTGATGCCAGACACGATCACTTTACCCGCTGCACTCCAACTACATTTGCTTCATTTTACCGCGCAGAAATGGAGTCGTCGCATTCCAGGGTGCCTGCAATGGAGGTATTGCCATGTTTAACCACTTAAGCATCAAGTTCCGTTTGATATTTTTAATTACATTCCTGTCAATTGGGATGCTGGGAATGGGCTTGCTCGGCCTGGTAGGGATGGACAAGACCAACGCAGGCTTTAAAGAAGTTTATGAGAACCGTACCATTCCGCTGGGACAGTTGAAACATGTTGAGTCGCTCATACAGCAAAGCCGCTTCGCCATGACAATTTTTCTGGCGGCACCAACGCCTGAGGTTATAAGTAACAATAGTGCAAGGGTCGAAAATGGTATTGCGGAAGTGGACATGATTCTGAAAGCCTATAGGGCAACCAATCTGATTCCGGAAGAAAGGAAATTGGCGGAAAAATTTGCCGTTGACAACAACCGCTTCGTCACCGAAGGTTTAAGGCCGGTACTGGCTGCGTGGAATGTCGGTGAATTCAGGGAGGCGAATGGAATCATCGCCAACAAAATCGGTTCCCTTTACCGCCCGGTATCATCCGGGATAGAGGAGCTTAGCCAGATGCAAATGGATATGGCCAAGCAGAAGTATGGACAAGCACAGTACCGCTATGGGATAACACGTAATATTTTTATCATTGCGATAAGCTTGGGACTGGGGTTGGCAGTATGGATCGGTTTCGCGCTGATCCGCGCTATAGTCCGTCCACTCAATCATGCGGTAACGGTCGCCCATGCGGTGGCTGTCGGCAATTTGACCAGCAAAATTAAATTCATCGCCCAGGATGAAACAGGTCGTTTGATGCAAGCGCTGCAAGACATGAACGACAATCTGGTCAAGCTGGTCGGGGATGTACGGGCCAGCGCGGACTTTATAACCACTGCTTCGCAAGAGATCGCCACGGGTAGTGGTGACCTGTCGCAGCGCACCGAAGAACAGGCATCATCTCTGGAACAGACTGCTTCTTCGATGGAACAGCTTACCGCTACCGTTAAACATAATGCCGAGAATGCCAGGCAAGCCAACCAACTTGGCTTGGGCGCACGCGACGTGGCGATGAAGGGTGGCAAGGTGGTGGGCAAGGTGGTCACCACCATGGCCTTGATCAATGAGTCTTCCAATAAGATTGTGGACATCATCAGTGTGATCGAAGGCATAGCCTTTCAAACCAACATTCTTGCCCTCAATGCGGCGGTGGAAGCGGCGCGTGCCGGCGAACAGGGGCGTGGCTTTGCCGTGGTGGCGGGCGAAGTTCGAACTTTGGCCCAACGCAGTGCGGCAGCAGCCAAGGAAATCAAGGCACTGATAGGCGATTCGGTAGAAAAAGTGGTTGGCGGCACCAAGCTGGTAGATGAAGCCGGAAAAACCATGGAAGAAATCGTGATCGCTGTGAAGCGCGTGACCGACATCATGGCGGATATATCTGCGGCCTCATCTGAACAGAGCGTGGGGATAGATGAGGTGAATAAAGCCATCATCCAGATGGACGAAGTGACACAACAGAACGCGGCATTGGTCGAAGAAATGGCTGCGGCTGCGGAATCCATGAAGGAAGAGGCGACAAAATTGGCCGGGGCAGTCAGCGTGTTCAAGCTGGACGATGGCGAGGGCATGGTGCTCGAGTCACCGCTGCGGCGGTTTGCCACCTCGCCTATAGCTAAACCGGCGGCCAGGCACGAGCCGATAGCATTGGAAAGGAGACAAGACAGCAGGAGCAAAAGCCTCACTGAAAAAAAAGAGGGCGAATGGGAGGAGTTTTGACTAAAGGGCGCACCTGCAAATTTCGGACCCCGCCGCGATGCCGCGTTGCTTAGGGCCGCGCCGTGCTGTGCCGCTATCAAATTTATGTGGGCAGCCGCTTTGCGGATTGCCTGCTTGCCCCGCTTGCGCCTTGTCGGGATATTGAGTATATAGCGGCTCTTTATTAATGAAAGACCAGCACAGCACAGCCATTCTGCCCTGCACCAGCCATTTCATACCCAATCCGCGAGTGAAGGCCTTACGCAAAGCAGGAGTATCAGCATGAATACCTACCATAGCCTGGCGAAAATCGTCCTGGCCGTTGCGGGCATCATTTCTTTAATTGTCTTGATC
>JANPNS010000102.1:0-1879 GCA_031427575.1 Gallionellaceae bacterium | reverse complement strand
ATGGCCGGGCTTCCGTCGCCTTGATGGCGATGGCAGCCAGATATCCGCCGCAGGCGAAATGACAGATGCCGCAATCCTGGCAGACGGAGCTTTGCTGATCGTGCTGCCCGGATGACTGATCCTGATTCGCGGAAGATTGGTTGTGATGATGGGCGTTGAGCCCATCCGCTTGCGCGGTCGCCGCAGGACAATCACCGCCCATCGTCTGCATGGCAACCGAAGCGGCCAGCGCGCTGCCGCTGAACAGCGGCAACCAAATGGCCAAAAGCACTGCAATAAATTTTCTGTAGGGGCGGAACATGATGTGCAGCATGGCAAAATTCAACGCCACTGTCAAATTATAAGGAGGGGGGTTGCTTCAGCACCGCGAGCGCCGCATCGTAATTCGGTTCATGGGTAATATCATCCACCAACTCGGCGTGCACAACACGGTCCTGTTCATCCAGCACCAACACGGCGCGCGCGGTTACGCCGCTGAGCGCAGTGTCGGCAATTTTCACGCCGTAGTTGCGCATAAAATCCCGACCCCGCATCAGCGACAGCGGAACGACATGATCCAATCCTTCAGCCGCACAGAAACGGTTCATGGCAAATGGCAGGTCGGCGGAAATCACCAGCACCACGGTGTTGTCAAGCTTGCTTGCGGCTTCGTTGAACTTGCGCGTGGACATGGCGCACACAGCTGTGTCCAGGCTGGGAACGATGTTCAGCACCTTGCGCTTGCCGGAAAAATCTTTCAGCGCCACGTCCTTCAAGTCTTTATCCACCAGCGTAAAGGCCGGGGCGGTTTGCCCGACTGCCGGGAAGGTGCCATACAAGGTAAGGAGCGCGCCGCCCAGAGTAACGGCTGTCTTGTTTGCCGTATCTTTACCCATGATGCTTCCTTTGGTTATAGCACTGTGTCGGCATAGGCTTCAATCGGCGGACAAGCGCAAATCAGGTTTTTATCGCCGCGCACATTATCTATGCGGGCGACACTCGGCCAAAATTTATTGTCTTTCAGCCATCTTAATGGATAAACCGCTTTTTCGCGCGTATAGCCATGTTTCCATTCTCCTGCAATAACCGACTTGGCCGTGTGCGGCGCATTCTTGATGACATTGTCTTCTCTATCGGCTTTGCCGGAAATGATTTCATCAATTTCCTTGCGTATCGAAATCATGGCCGAGCAGAATCTGTCCAACTCCTCTTTGGATTCGCTTTCTGTGGGTTCGACCATTAGTGTATCGGCCACCGGAAATGAAACGGTGGGTGCGTGGTAGCCATAATCCATCAGCCGCTTGGCAATGTCGCCCACTTCTACCCCGGCCTCGCGTTTGAACTCGATGCAAGCCAGAATCATTTCGTGCGCGCAACGCCCCTGCTCACCGCTATATAAAGTGGGGTAATGGTCCTTCAGCATCTCTTTAATATAGTTGGCATTAAGAATCGCCATGCGCGTTGCTGCCGTCACACCCTCTCCGCCCAACATTTTTATATAGCCGTAGGAAATCAACAGAATCGAAGCGCTACCATATGGCGCTGCGGATACCGCATGTATCGCTTTTCCCCCGCCGGTTTTTATGACCGGATGGGAAGGCAAAAAAGGCACCAGGTGTTTTGCCACGCCTATCGGCCCCATGCCGGGCCCGCCGCCGCCGTGCGGGATGGCAAAGGTTTTATGCAAGTTCAAGTGGCACACGTCCGCACCAATATTTCCCGGGCTGGTCAGGCCTACCTGCGCATTCATGTTGGCGCCGTCCATATAAACCTGGCCTCCATTTTCATGGATGATGTCGGTGATGGTGGTAATGCTTTCTTCGTAAACGCCGTGCGTGCTGGGGTAAGTCACCATCAAGCAGGATAGATCATCCTTGTGCTGCACGGCTTTTTCGCGCAG
>JANPNS010000101.1:0-6069 GCA_031427575.1 Gallionellaceae bacterium | reverse complement strand
TCGCGCTCGCACTTGGCTCGGATATCAGGAAATTTGCGCCAGGCTGAGCGAAAGTGGCGGAATTGGTAGACGCACTGGATTTAGGTTCCAGCGCCGCAAGGCGTGAGAGTTCGAGTCTCTCCTTTCGCACCAGGTAAAATACCGGGTTAGGGCATCTCTAAAAATTCAAGTTTCTAAGCCAGACAAGGCGCGAGCAAAAAATTGCGACGCAGCATATATGTAATTCCATTTCCAGATAGAAGCGCCCATAATTTTTTCACCACAAACGGGTTGGATTGTTATCGTTTCTATCTGGAAATGGAATAATATGTAAGGAGTAATTTTTCGTGAGCAACGCAGTATGGCGACGAAAATTGGATTTTTAGAGGTGCCCGTTAGTAATGTTTACTACTTGTCATTGAGGTGAGTAGTTGGGCCTTCGGCTGGTTCGCCCGTATCCGGGTCTATCCAGTCGGCCATGCCGATTTCTGCTTCTGCCTCTTCCAGCGTTTCACCTTCCTCGTAAGTGCTGTCTTCCTGGTACTGCATTTCCTCCATCGCCTTGGATCGAGTAGGGAAAGGGCCATATATTTTTTCAGTGAACTTGTCCTGCCAGTAGAAGCCATCCGGGCGCTCGATCAAGCGGGCTTCACTATCATCCTCAGTGGGTATTGGTGGTGCATGGACAAGCGGCGGCTGGTTGGTTTTCATACCGCATCTCCATGGGTGAAGGGTGCCAGGTCGGGTATGAAGCAAAGTTCACCGGTACAGCAAACATTGCGTACGGAGATTGATAGGCAAAATGACATGGTGGTTTCCTTGGTTGTGATGCTGACTGGAATAATAATACCGGAATCTGTGCGGCATGCGCTATCTTTTCGCCGAGCTGCAACTTCCTTGCAGGTAGATGTTCTTATCCCCCCGCCTCATGTGATATTCTACGTCCAACGCGGGGTGTAAAGGCATGTTTATGTACTTACCGAGCAATGATCCCTACCAAACTAAAATTATTTATTAACATCAAGGTATAGTCAGTATGTCTAGCATAGAAACCCTGGGCGCTTTGGAGCGCCGCCTCAATGCAGCTATTCCTCAACACCAGTTGCGCGGCGAGGTTGAGGCGCGCTTGAAGCATTTGGGGCGTACTGCCAAGGTGCATGGTTTCAGACCGGGCAAGGTGCCACTCAAAGTATTGCAACAGCAATATGGCGCGCAAGTGCAGCAGGAGGTATTGGGCGATGCTCTGCGGCGCTCCTTCGCCGAGGCAGCGCAGGCCAATAGTTTGAAAGTGGCCGGCAACCCGGATTTTGAGATCAAGACTGCTGATTTTTCCGCTGAGCAGATTGAATACAGCGCGACCTTTGAGGTTTATCCTGAAGTTATTTTGGGAAATATAGCCAAGGAAAGTGTTGAGCGCGCAACTTATGTCCTGAGCGATGCCGATGTCGATCGTACCATAGCTACGTTGCGCAAACAGCGCGCGGTTTTCGAGGTTTGCCACCGTGCCGCGCAAAATGAAGATCAGATACGCATTGATTTTAGCGGCACACTGAATGGTGAGGTGTTCGAGGGCGGTGAGGCCAGGGATTTTGCGGTGGTATTGGGTCTTGGGCGAATGTTGCCGGATTTTGAGAACGCCATCATAGGCATGACCGCAGGGCAGACCAAGTCTTTTGACATGACCTTCCCGGAGGACTATCACGGCAAGGATGTGGCGGGAAAAAAAGTAACCTTTACCATTACCGTGCACGCGGTGGAAGCGCCACAGCTACCGCAACTGGACGGTGAATTCGCCAAGTCACTCGGTATCAAAGATGGCGACGTAAACAAGCTCAAGGCAGAAATTCGCAGAAACCTGACACGCGAAATTGAACGCCGACTCAAGGTTCGCAACAAGGATAGCGCAATGGAGGCGTTGCTTAAAACAAGCCGCCTGGATGTGCCCAAGGCGCTGCTGGATTTTGAGTCGCGCAACATCATGCAGCAGACTATGCGGGATATGAAAGAGCGCGGCGTAAAAATACCGCAGGGCATGTCGCTGCCATCTGATATGTTTGCCGAACGTGCGCAAAAGCGTGTCAAGCTGAGCCTGATAGTGGCAGAGCTTGCCAATCAGCATAACTTGAAAGGCAAGCCGGAGCAGGTCAAGGCGCTGTTAAAGGAATATGCGCAGGGTTTTGACCATCCGGAGGAAGTGATAAAGTGGCATTATAGTGATCCGTCACGCTTACAGACTGTGGAAAATCTGGTGCTGGAAGATAATGTTGTGGATTGGGTATTAGGCACCGCCCAAGTGACCGATAAAGCAATGGAGTTTAACGAGCTGATGGAGAAGGATTGAAAATGTATAGCGATACTCTGCGCAACACTCAGCCGCAAAACAATAGCGGGCCGCAAAATTTAGGTCTGATTCCGATGGTGATTGAAACCAGCGGGCGCGGGGAGCGTGCATACGATATCTATTCGCGCTTGCTCAAGGAGCGGGTGATTTTCCTGGTTGGCCCGATCGACGATAACGTCGCCAATTTGGTAGTGGCGCAGCTGTTGTTCCTGGAGTCGGAAAATCCGGACAAGGATATTCACCTCTATATCAATTCGCCCGGCGGTTCCATTTCGGCGGGCATGGCCATTTACGATACCATGCAATTCATCAAGCCGGAGGTGTCTACCTTGTGTATAGGCATTGCCGCGTCCATGGGCGCATTTCTGCTACAGGCCGGTGCCAAGAACAAACGCTTTGTATTGCCCAATTCCACGGTCATGATCCATCAGCCGCTGGGTGGATTTCAGGGGCAGGCAACGGATATCGAGATACACGCCAAATATATTCTGAGCCTGCGTGAACGTTTGTACATTCTGATGGCACTGCACACTGGCCGCACCGTCGAGGAAGTGGCGCGGGACAGCGAGCGCGATAAATTCCTGACCGCGTCGGAAGCGGTCGACTATGGCTTGGTGGATAAAGTGCTGGATAAGCGGGTTTAAAAATCTGGAAACCGGGGGGGCGCATGACTTTGGATAAAGGCAAAGGTGACAAATTGCTGTACTGTTCATTTTGCGGCAAGAGTCAGCATGAGGTGCGCAAGCTCATTGCGGGACCATCCGTGTTTGTGTGCGACGAATGCATCGACTTGTGCAACGACATTATCCGCGAAGAAGTGCAGAGCGGGGTGCCGAGCAAGGCGGATAAAAGCGATCTGCCGGTTCCGCATGAAATTCGTGCGCGTCTCGACGAATATGTGATTGGTCAGGAGCAAGCCAAAAAAATCCTGTCGGTGGCCGTGTACAACCACTACAAGCGGCTGAAAAGCAATGACAAGGATGGAGTAGAGTTATCCAAAAGCAACATTTTACTGGTAGGCCCGACCGGCTCCGGTAAGACCCTGCTGGCGCAGACTATGGCACGCTTGCTCAACGTGCCGTTTGTGATGGCAGATGCCACCACTTTGACCGAGGCGGGCTACGTTGGCGAGGATGTCGAAAACATTATTCAGAAGTTGTTGCAAGTGTGTGATTACGATGTCGAGCGGGCACAGCGCGGCATAGTGTATATCGACGAGATCGACAAGATTTCACGCAAGTCGGACAACCCTTCCATCACGCGCGACGTTTCCGGCGAGGGGGTGCAGCAGGCCTTGCTCAAACTGATCGAGGGCACCAAGGCATCAGTACCGCCGCAGGGCGGACGCAAGCATCCCAATACTGAATTTTTGCAGGTGGACACGACCAACATCCTGTTTATCTGTGGTGGAGCGTTCGATGGTTTGGAAAAAGTCATACGCAACCGCTCGGAAAAGGTCGGCATCGGCTTCGGCGCGAGCCTGGCCAAGCGCGACGATAGCAAGAGTGTGGGCGCGTTGCTGCGTGAGGTTGAGCCGGAAGACCTGATTAAATTCGGCCTGATTCCTGAGTTTGTTGGACGGCTGCCAGTGGTAGCCACACTGGAAGAGCTGGACGAGGCAGCGCTGGTTCAGATTTTGACTGAACCGAGGAACGCGCTGACCAAACAGTATCAGAAATTGTTCCGAATGGAAGGTGTGGAACTGGAATTCCACGCAGGCGTGTTACATGCCATTGCCAAGAAGGCGCTGGCACGCAAGGGTGGCGCTCGCGGTTTGCGCTCTATCCTGGAGCAAGCGTTGCTCGACATCATGTTCGACCTGCCCTCCATTGATAACGTGACCAAGGTGGTGCTGGACGAAAATAACGTGAGCGGTGATATTAAACCTATTGTGATGTATGCAGACACGCACAAGGCAGCGTGAATTGCGGTAGCAAGTAAACTTAAGATATTTGTGCTGCCTGCATTTCGGATGCTGGCAGTAGTATGGGCGCCATCGGGAACGTCCTTCTCCGATAAATTTGCATGCACAGTATAGGGCACCTCTAAAAATCCAATTTTCGTTGCCATACTGCGTTGCTCACAAAAAAATTACTCCTTACATATCACGTATATGCTGCGTCGCAATTTTTTGCTCGCGCCTTGTCTGGCTTAGAAACTTGAATTTTTAGAGGTGCCCTATATGCTTGATATATCAACGGTAATATTTTCCTCGCTCACTGATCCGAGTAAGGTATAAAATCCAGCGTGCATCTTAAAGCAGGGTGATGCGCTAAGACTTGAATTATTTGAGACTAGCCCTCATCTAACTGTCACATTAACCTAGAGAGCGACTCCTGCCATGTTCGAACACAACATTAGTTCACCTGCTTACGGTTTGTTCCCATTACTGCCTTTGCGCGATGTGGTGGTATTCCCGCACATGGTGATCCCGCTGTTTGTGGGCCGCGCCAAGTCAATCAAGGCCCTCGAATCTGCCATGGAGGCTGGCAAGAGCATCGTGCTGGTCGCGCAAAAAGCGGCTGCCAATGATGAGCCATCCATGGATGATCTGTATCGCATTGGCAGTCTTGCCAATATTCTGCAAATGCTCAAGCTGCCGGACGGTACCGTCAAGGTGCTGGTGGAAGGTACGCAACGCGCTAAAGTCCTGCGCGTGCTAGACGAAAAAAGTCATTTCGATGCCGAGGTTGAACCTGTTGCCGTTGATGATAGTCAGGGCCATGAGGCTGAGGCCATGCGCCGCGCCTTGATTAACCAATTCGACCAATATGTTAAACTCAACAAGAAAATTCCGCCGGAAATCCTGACCTCGCTGGCTGGTATAGATGATGCCGGTCGTCTGGCGGATACCATAGCCGCACACCTGCCGCTCAAGCTGGAACAGAAACAGGAAGTGCTGGAAATTTTTGACGTGCGCAAGCGGCTTGAACACCTATTGGGCTTGCTGGAAGCCGAGCTTGACATCCTGCAAGTGGAAAAACGCATCCGTGGGCGGGTCAAACGTCAGATGGAAAAAAGCCAGCGTGAGTATTACCTGAACGAGCAGGTCAAGGCGATCCAGAAAGAACTGGGCGAGGGCGAGGAAGGCGCGGACATTGATGAGCTGGAAAAGAAGATAAAAGCTGCGCATATGCCTAAAGAAGCGCGCACCAAGGCCGAAGCGGAAATGAAAAAGCTGCGCCTGATGTCACCCATGTCGGCCGAGGCGACTGTGGTGCGTAACTACATTGATGTGCTGGTGGGGTTACCGTGGAAAAAGAAAACCAAAATCAACACTGATCTGCGACAGGCCGAAGAAGTGCTGGAAGCAGATCACTACGGGCTGAACAAAGTCAAGGAACGCATTGTTGAATACCTTGCCGTGCAACAACGGGTAGACAAGATGAAAGCGCCCATCCTGTGTCTGGTCGGGCCACCCGGCGTGGGCAAGACTTCGCTCGGACAGTCCATTGCCCGTGCGACTAATCGCAAATTCATGCGCATGTCTTTGGGCGGAGTGCGCGATGAATCAGAAATCAGAGGCCATCGCCGCACTTATATTGGATCCATGCCGGGCAAAATTTTGCAGAACATGTCCAAGGTCGGCGTCAAAAATCCGTTGTTTCTGCTCGACGAAGTGGACAAGATGGGCACCGATTTCCGTGGCGATCCATCGTCCGCGTTGCTTGAAGTGCTGGATCCGGAGCAGAACCATACTTTCGTTGACCATTATGTCGAAGTCGAATATGACCTGTCCGATGTGATGT
>JANPNS010000100.1:0-2593 GCA_031427575.1 Gallionellaceae bacterium | reverse complement strand
CGATGATGCCACCCTCGGCAGTGACGCTGCGCATTGCTCGTATGACACCCTGCGATACGCCCGGAACGATTGGTTGAGTGAGTTTGTGCGCGTATTCCGGATAGTAGCGTGCCAATTGCTGGCGGATAATCACGGAATTGGGGACGATGCTTAGCGCAACTGCGAGTTCGCGGCGCTCCATGTAGAGCTGCATCGCCACGCGCACCGAGATCTTTTTCCACCAGGGTTTGTCGCGCACCGTTGCAAACGGTGGGCCATGGAATGTGGTAACGTGGTGCACGCCGACACGTTCATGACTATGGATCAACCAGCCGGGCTGGGGGTGCGCACGCAGCCATTTTTCCACGCGCCGACCAAAGCGCCAGTAATAAAGCCAGCGCGGGCGATAGATTATGTCGCCTAATTCATGTACCGTGATCCCTTGCGGCGCTTCTGCAATGCAAGTTTCGCACAGCACTTGAACTTGATGGCCGAGTTTGGCGAGTTCGCGCGTGGTTTCCCAAACATAGCGCTCCATGCCACCAACCGGCCCGTAGCGCCTCACGATGTGAATAATTTTCATTCTGCCTCTAGAATGCTGCGGCATCGTTATAGAATGCGCACGTTGAGCCATCTGACCGTCAGCCTAAGTAGGGGCAGTATAACAAACAAGTCTAGGCCTTTATGCGGCCAGTGTAGCTTGCACCTAAACAGGCGTCACTGATGATGTGGGGCTGCCATAAAGAGTTGCATGGACTCCATAAATAAAAGACCAATCTACATTCAGGGCAAAATATCTTGATCCGCGCGCGCAAACCCACTCACTGAGATAAAACATGTTCTCCATCATCATCCCCACCTGGAACAACCTCGCGCTGCTGCAACTGTGTGTACGCAGCATCCGGCAACACTCCGCCTATCCGCACCAGATCATCGTGCATGTCAATGACGGCAGCGACGGCACGCTGCAGTGGGTGCGCGCACAGGGAATCACGCACACCGCTTCACCGCAGAACATCGGCATCTGCCTGGCGGTGAACGAGGCGGCGATGCATGCCACGCAGGATTACATCCTGTACCTGAATGACGATATGTACTGTTGCCCCGGATGGGACACGGCGCTGGTCAACAAACTCAAACAACTGGACACTGATCTGTTCATGCTCTCCGGCACCATGATCGAACCGCGCGATACCCACAATCCTTGCGTGCTCGTGCGCGATTACGGCAGCGATGCGGACAATTTAGATGAAGCTAGACTGCTTGCGGAATTGTCGCAACAGCACAAGGCGGATTGGTATGGCGCGACCTGGCCGCCCACGCTGGTCAGCAGGCGCTGGTGGTTCAAGGTAGGCGGTTACAGCAGCGAGTTCTCGCCCGGCATGAGCAGCGACAATGATTTCTCGATGAAGCTATGGCACGCGGGATGCCGTGTCTTTCTCGGCGTAGGCGATTCGCTGGTCTATCATTTCCAGTGCAAATCCACCGGCACGGTGAAGAAGAACGATGGCGGCAAACAGTTCCTGCACAAATGGGGAATCAGGCAATCGGTGTTCGACCGCTATTACCTGCGGCGCGGAACTCCTGCGCAGGTGTTGCATTTGCCCGAGCCGGAGGACACCCGCGAATTCCGCTGGCAATTACTGCGCAGCTCGCTAAAGCGCAGACTCAGCTGAACGCAATCCCTTCTATTCCTAGAAACCGCACTTGAACCTAGAAAAAGCAGTTGACAGAAAATGTCATGCTGTTTCAATATGTGGACGACACCAACCCATCGATACGCCCGCTGCGCGGGCTACACAGGGCGAACGGCTCCTCACCCAACGGGTTGCCACCCCGTTCGTGCTGAGTGCCTTGCGCAGCAAGGTGTATCGAAGCATGAGCGGGGGGGTAACTGCGTTGAACCATCCCTAGGTCGAGTGTGTGCGTATGCGTTGGGCTGAAGCCCGATCTACGAGGCAGCCTAGTCAACCAATGGTTTGCAAGTAATCGATATAGGCTAGCTTTACACCTTCCCGTAATTCAGTTTTAACTTTCCACCCGATCTGATTGAGCTTGCTGACGTCAAGTAATTTCCGGGCGGTGCCGTCAGGTTTGCTGCTATCAAATATGAGCTCACCGCCAAATTCTGTGACATTTTTCACCAACTCGGCCAATTCGAGTATGGACTGATCTTTGCCACAGCCAACATTTATCAACGGCGCGATATCGGTCATCAGGTAAGAGAGGAATTGCTCATCCGGTAAATTCATCAGACACACGCAGGCATCCGCCATGTCGTCACTGTATAAAAACTCCCGGCGCGGCGTACCCGTGCCCCACACCACCATTTCTTGGTCGCCCCGCTCTTTGGCTTCGTGCATCTTGCGGATGAGGGCGGGCAGCACATGTGAATTTTGCAGATCGTAGTTGTCGTTTGGCCCGTACAAATTGGTGGGCATGGCTGCAAGGTATTGAGTCCCATACTGGCGGTTGTACGACCAGCACATTTCAATGCCCGCAATCTTGGCCAGCGCATAAGGGCGGTTGGTCGCCTCCAGCGGGCCGGTCAATAAGTATTGTTCTTTCATGGGCTGCGGGCAATCGCGCGGGTAGATACAGGACGACCCCAAGA
>JANPNS010000099.1:0-4392 GCA_031427575.1 Gallionellaceae bacterium | reverse complement strand
CTCCCTATTTTCATGACGGCTCGGCAAAAACGCTCAAGGATGTTATCGCGCTCTATGATAAAGGCGGAATAGCTACCAGCAACATTGATCCGAATATGAAACCGTTGAAATTATCCGAAAAAGACAAGGAAGCTTTGCTGGTCTTCTTGCAGGCATTGACCGGTACCACGCCCACCATCACCATCCCCACCTTACCGCAGTGATATGCCCATGCATCCAGTGAGTTGTTCAGGCGTCCAGTGAGCAGTCGCGAAGAAATGATACCCCCCTCCGAGATAACCCCGGAGCGGGTTTATCTGGAACGCCGTCGCTTTCTACTCGGTGGCACTGCCTTGGCGCTTTCTGCCATATCAGGGCTAGGCCACGCAAACTGTGTACCTGGCAGGATTCCAGTTGTCAATGAGCCACTGACGGATATGGGCACGGTCACGCGTTACAATAATTATTATGAATTTTCCACCAACAAGGAGGCGGTCATCCACCTTGCGCGGGAATTCAAGCCACTGCCGTGGACAGTGAGCGTGGAAGGCGAAGTGCGGCATCCCAAGGTGTATGACATAGATGAGATATTACGGCTCTTCCCTGCGCAGGAGCGCATTTACCGTCTGCGCTGTGTCGAGGGGTGGTCGGTGGTGGTGCCGTGGATGGGCATCGCATTGTGCGAATTGCTTAAGCGCGCCAACCCGACCGGCAACGCCAAATTTGTGGAATTTTCCAGCATCGTCAAACCTGAAATCATGATCGGCCAGCGCTCACCTGTCCTGCCGTGGCCCTATACCGAAGGGCTGCGCATGGACGAAGCGATGCACCCGCTGACCTTACTGGCTACCGGTATGTATGGCAAACCATTGCCCAATCAAAACGGGGCGCCATTGCGCCTGGTCGTGCCATGGAAGTATGGTTTCAAGAGTATCAAGGCGATTGCCAAAATCCGTTTGGTTGCCGACATGCCTGTCTCCAGTTGGTCGCGGGCTGCGCCAAGCGAGTATGGTTTCTACGCCAATGTTAATCCCGCCATTGCCCACCCACGCTGGAGCCAAAGGCGCGAGACGCGCCTGGGTGAACTGACCAAGCGCGATACGCTCCCTTTTAATGGTTATGCGGAGCAAGTCGCTATGCTGTATCGGGGCATGGACTTGGCCGTCAATTTCTAGCTTATGCAACATCGTCATTGGCTTGCAGCCATACCGCATCATTTAGGCAAGATTAAGCTGCTACTATTGCTGGCGGGCTTAAGCCCGATTGCCGTACTGCTTATCGAATATTACGCTCATGCCTTGGGCTTCGATCCGCTGGATCGAATCACACGCGCAACCGGGAAAGTTGCCCTGATATTGTTATTGGCTACGCTCACTGTGACGCCACTTGGCCACTTGCTGACCTGGTTGATGGTGCGCATTCGCGCCGGACATGGCCAGCGTGGTTCAGACTGGAATTGGATTATCAATCTGCGCCGCATGATCGGGCTGCTGTGCTTCTTTTATGCGACGCTGCACCTGGTGATATATTTATGGCTGGATCAAGGTGCAAATATAGCTTATGCGCTGCGCGATATGTCGGAGCGGACGTTTCTTGCTGTCGGGATGATGGCATTTTTGCTGCTGCTGCCTCTTGCTGTAACCGCCAACAATCATATGATGCGTAGCCTGGGTAAAAAAAAATGGCGGCGTTTGCATCGCTTGGTGTATGTGATTGTGGTATTGGCAATCATGCATTACTGGATGCTGACCAAGGTGGGTGTCTTTGATCCTTTCCCATATATGCTGGTAACGGGCATTTTGCTGGGCTGGCGAATGTTGTTTGCATGGATGCCAAGAAAAGGTAAAATCCCGGACTATGGTATGGAAATGCCTGAGCGGGGTGACACGATTTATGATCCTGGCGTTCGATGAATAGACGCGTGCTGAATAGATTCAAGTTTAAGATGTTCAGTGGAAAAAACAGAAATGAAGCCGGGGCAGCGCTGTTCCGCTGTGTGTGTGAACTGCATACCCTCGTATGCCTTGTTTAGATTTTAACTGGGGATCACACTTTAAGGAGTTTAATTCATGTCACTCAAAAATATCAAGTTAGCATCTATTGCGACTACCATTTTACTGATGCCAACTATTACCCGGGCAGAAGAGGTTATTGTTTCACAGACTAACAAGACCTTCATGATGAAGGATGTCAAGATTGAAAAGCTGACGATCAAGGCGGGGGATACCGTCAGCTTTTTAAACGGCGATCCATGGTTTCACAACATATTTTCCCTTTCTGAACTGAAGACTTTTGATTTGGGATCGTATCCTAAAGGCCAGTCAAAATCCGTGACATTTGAAAAACCAGGCCACGTGGACATCGAGTGTGCCATTCATCCAGGCATGTTGCTTAAAGTGGAAATAAAGTGATGCGTGCCTTCAAGTCGCTATCAACGGCCTTATTGATGGCAGCACTGCTGGCTGGATTCTCTTCCGGCTGTGCGAACAAATCTAATGTAGTTGAAAATACCGATTCGTTTGAATCAGTAACCAGGGAGAGAAACAATCCCGCCATTCGCGGCGGGATTGTTTTTCGAACCTATTGTACCTTGTGTCATGGAGAGCGCGGGGACGGACTGTCCAGAGGAGCCAAACTGTATGGGTCTTCCATTCTTAGCTTGAACCCCATCTCACGTGAATACACGGAAAAAATCATTCGTTATGGTGGGAAGGCTGTTGGCAAATCAGATTTTATGCCGAGCTGGAAAGATGAGTTGTCTGAAGAGCAAATTGGCGATGTCATCGAATATCTTTCTATCGTGAAAAACCAGACCTCGCGCGGCGGGGTGGTGTTTAAAACCAACTGTATTCTTTGCCATGGTGTTAAGGGGGATGGCAAAGGGCGTGCATCTGTACTGTTTGATCCGCCCCCGGCAAACCTAACGCTAAGTGACAAGAATGATGAGTACAAAAAGATGATCATTACTCTTGGCGGGAAAGCGATGGGCCGTTCCGAAGTGATGCCGGTCTGGGGTGAACAGCTCCTCACCGAGCAGCAGATTGACGATGTCGTGGCCTATTTGCGCACTATTTTAGTCTCACCTGCGCAATAGATACTCCTCGCACCCTTTCATACGCGGTTCTGCCGTCGTCCATCCACTCCGGCATGAGGCCTGACATTTTGGGTAATACGCGGCCGTGGCTGCTTCTCATAACGATTCGTGGCGGTGGTTCAGGCGGGGTGGGGTGGGTACCCCAGCTTCAGGCCATAGCAAAAGAATACCTGCACTAATAGAAATGTCGTGGTAATGTTGCATCCGTTCCATGTGCAGCAGGGCACAGGGGCTTTGGATATTCTCTTGGGGGAGCGAGTATGGTGAAATTTGATTTTTCTGTACTGACGCAAGATGGACAAAAAGTAGACAGCATCATTATTTCCGGAAAAGACCAGCCAGATGCGGAACGCAAGCTGCTTCAGATGTACCACCACTGCAGAGTATTTCGCTGCGAAATAAAACAGGGTGAAACGAGGTACTGGCAGGCAATGTCGTTTGAAGATATTTTAGCTTCGATTACCAAGTAGCAAGCAGCACACTTATTTAATAAATCCGTCGGCCACTAATTCAGCCAGTAGATCTTCATAGTTGTGCGCCCCTCGACTGGTGGGGGCATGCTCATACACCGTCATGTGCAGAGCCGGGCTCTCCGCCAGGCTGACGCTTTCTGTAATGCTGGTGCGGCAAACATCTTTGCCAAATTTTTCATCGATCAAGCGCAACACCTCCCACCCCATACGGCGGCGGCTGTCAAAGCGGGTGAGCAGATAACGGCGATTAATGCGGCGCTTCAGAATTGGCTCCAGTGCCATGAGTGTCTTCTCCAGCTTGATGCCACCCTTGGCGGAGAGATGATCAGCCGCAACCGGGATGATAAGCAAGTCACAGGCAAATATCGCATTGAGCGAGAGCACACCAATCAAGGGGCTGCAATCAATTACCACCGCGTTGGAGTTATCCCGCATTTTTTCCCCTTGCAGGCCGGCGTTGAGCCGGTTGACCACGTTGTAGGTCTTGGCGAACAGTGCGTCCACCCTGGACATGGCGCCGTGCGCCGGGATAACGCTGAATCCGTTTTTTGATTCGAGTACCAGTTCGTGCAGCGGACGGTTGCGTTCGAACATGCTGAGCACCGTGTCATCGCCGGATTTAGCGTTGATGCCGGTAATGTCGCTAAGCTGCGCCTGCGGATCAAGGTCGATGCAACAGGTCTCGCGCCCGCTGCGCGTAAGCGCGGCAGAAAGATTGAGCGCGGTTGTGGTTTTACCCACCCCTCCCTTCTGGTTGAAAATAGCGATTATGGTCATAACTGCCTGCGATCAGCCTCTATTAGTAGAATCTACTCGCCCTGCTCTCATTCCAATTCTATTTTAAAG
>JANPNS010000098.1:0-12092 GCA_031427575.1 Gallionellaceae bacterium | reverse complement strand
CACAGGCAATTATGACATGATGGCGAGACGGGTCAGACCGTGAGTGGCTTAAACCTGATAATTCCAACGCACCCAGAGTGCGCAGAAATGATGAGGTGTCATTCAGCGGATTCCATCAGGGACAGAGGCGCATGCCTCACTCAAAGTCCGGATGTATGGCTGCAATCTTTACCTGCTCAAAATTATTGATTGAAAGCTTGGCAAACTAGTGGGCGTCCATGTATGGAATTAGAGGTGCCCGTAACTGATGCTGAACATGACGCAGTAAGCCGCGGAAGGTAGAATGCGCGTTTAGTTGATTGGTTACACGCAATGGCAATTCAGTGGTTCCCCGGACACATGACCTCGGCGCGCAAAAAAGCGGCCGAGACCATGGCCCGTATTGATGTAGTGATCGAAGTACTGGATGCGCGCGTGCCGCAGGCAGGCAGCAACCCGCTAATCAACGAATTGCGCCTGCACCGCCAGCGCCCCTGCCTTAAAATTCTGAACAAGGCCGATCTGGCTGACCCTGCCGCTACCAAAGCGTGGCTCAATTTTTATAATTCACAAAAAGACGTTAAGGCGATTGCGCTGTCGTGCAAGAAACCGGGTGACGCGGCCAAGGTACCCGGCTTGTGCCTGGCGCTCGCGCCACATCGCGGCACCAGCCTCAAGCCGCTGCGCATGATGATAATGGGCATACCCAACGTCGGCAAATCCACGTTGATGAATGCGCTGCTGAAGCGGCGGGCGGCTTTGGTCGGTGACGAACCGGCCATCACCAAAAGCCAGCAAAGCTTCGACCTGAACGACCACATGACGCTGATAGACACACCCGGCCTGATGTGGCCGAAAATCGAACACGAACGCGATGGCCTGATGCTGGCCGCCAGCCATGCCATAGGCCGCAATGCCATCATTGACGAAGAAGTCGCCACCTTTCTTGCTGACCTGTTGCTCGCACGCTACCCTGCGCTGCTAACCCAGCGTTATGGATTTGACGTGAACGGCATGGATGGCAGCGATGTCATTGCGGCCATCGCCAAACGGCGCGGCTATCGCCTCAAGGGCAGTGAACCCGATTTGGAAAAAACCGCACTGATGCTGCTGCAGGATTACCGCAACGGCGCGCTGGGTCGCATCAGCCTGGAAACTCCGGCCAGCCGAAGCGCGATGCTGAGTGAACCTGCTTAATTATTTCCAGCAGGTCACGGGTCACGGGGTCAGGCCTTACATTTGACATTCTATCTATGCAAAGCGTAAGGCCTGCCCCTCTCTGTTCCTCATTGCCAGCAACGCCACTCCGCATTGGGAAATTTAGCGCCGATAGTTTATGAACATCAGTTTGTAGCAAAACAACCTATCGAGGTGTCCGAAATTACTTGACCACTACAGGCACCCCATTTATGCTTCGTAACACCATTCGATGGGTTACGCTACGCTTTACCCATCCTACGTCACTACGCCACCTCGCGCACCACCTGCGCAATTTTTTCCGCCCAGTGCCGCACTTTTTCGCCATCTTCACCTTCCACCATCACGCGTAACAGCGGCTCGGTGCCGGAAGGCCGCAGCAGGACGCGGCCGCTGCCATTCAGGGCAGTTTCGGCAGCAGTGACCGCCGCGCGCACGCTGGCATGCGCCGAGCAGTCCACCCCTTTGGCAACGCGCACATTAACCAGCATTTGTGGATACAAGGTCAGGTCAGCCACTGCCTGCGCCAGGGTCTGCTGCTGATCGCGCAGCGCGTGCAGCACTTGCAGCGCGGAGATGATGCCATCGCCTGTGGTGTGGCGGTCGAGGCAGATGATATGTCCGGAATTTTCCCCGCCGAGTTGCCAGCCCTGTTGCTGCATGGTCTCCAGCACGTAGCGGTCGCCCACTTTGGCGCGCTTGAATGGAATGCCTGATTTCTGCATGGCATGTTCAAAGGCCAGATTGGTCATCAGCGTACCCACCACACCGCCCTTGAGCGTTCCTTGTTGATGACGGTGGCGGGCGATGATGTAGAGCAGATGGTCGCCATCATACAAACGGCCCTCTGCGTCCACCATCACCAGCCGGTCACCGTCGCCATCCAGGCCGATACCTAAATCGGCATGATGTTCGAGTACTGCCTGCTGCAAATTCTCCGGTGCAGTCGCGCCGTAGCCATCATTAATATTTTTTCCGTCAGGCTGTACACCAATGGCCACCACATCGGCGCCCAGTTCGTGAAACACATGGTGGGCAATGTGATAGGCCGCGCCATGCGCGCAATCCACCACCAGTTTCAGTCCGCGCAAGTCCAGATCATAGGGAAAGCTGCTTTTGCAAAACTCGATGTAGCGTCCGGCCGCATCGTCTATGCGCTTGGCGCGACCCAACCTGGCCGAAGGCATGCACACGATCGGTGATTCCAGCCCGGCTTCGATGGCGCGCTCAGTTTCGTCCGGCAGCTTGGCACCCTGGCCAGAGAAAAATTTGATGCCGTTATCTTCAAACGGATTATGTGAGGCAGATATCACAATGCCGGCCTGCAAGCGCAGGGCACGGGTGAGATAAGCCACAGCTGGCGTCGGCACCGGCCCGGCCAGATAGACGTCCACCCCGGCGGCAATCAGCCCGGCCTGCAAGGCCGCTTCCAGCAGATAACCCGAAATGCGCGTGTCCTTGCCGATCAGCACACCGGGATTTTCACCTTGCGACAAATGCCAATCTGCAGCAGCCAGCACTTTGCCGGCGGAATAACCGAGGTGCATGACAAATTCCGGCGTGATGGGATACTCGCCCACCTTGCCGCGCACACCATCGGTACCGAAATATTTTCTGCTCACTTGATTACTCCATTCATATTTCGAACCCTCTCCCCCACCCCTCCCCCCGAGGGGGAGGGGCTTTGCTTCCCTCTCCCCTGGGGAGAGGGATTGAGGGAGAGGGAAAATGCTATTCACTGTGCACAGCTTTCCAAACCTTCAGCGCATCCACTGTCGCCTGCACATCATGCACCCGCACTATATTTGCGCCGCGCTGTACGGCCAGCAAGGCGGCTGCCACGCTGGCATGCACGCGGTGTTCCACACCCTGGCCGGTAATCGCACCCAGCATGGATTTACGCGACAGACCAGCCAATATCGGCACACCCAGTACAGAAAACTCATTCAGTCGCTGTAGCAAAGCCAGATTATGCGCCAATGTTTTGCCAAAACCAAAGCCCGGGTCAATCACGATACGCTCACGCGCGATGCCTGCTGCTTGTGCCGCTGCGATGCGCGCGCGCAAGAACTCCAGCACTTCGGCCAGCGCATCCTGATAGTGCGGCTGTTGCTGCATGGTCTGCGGTGTGCCTTGCATGTGCATCAGACATACCGCCGCCTTGCTGGCAGATATGGCGGCCATGGCATCTGGTTGTTGCAGCGCGTTAATGTCGTTGACCATGCTCACCCCTGCCGCCAGCGCCGCGCGTATCACTTCGGGTTTACGGGTATCCACTGAAAGCGGCAACGACACATCACACAATCCCTCAATCACCGGCATGATGCGATCCAGCTCTTCCTGTACACCCACAAGCGTGGCGCCGGGGCGCGTGGATTCGCCGCCAATGTCCAGTAAATCCGCCCCTTCCTGAATTAACTGATGGGCATAAGCCAACGCAGCGTCGCGCTGCAAATGGCGGCCACCATCGTAGAAGGAATCGGGCGTGACATTGACGATGCCCATGACTAATGGGCGGGAGAGGTCTAATTGGAAGGTGCCGCAATGGAAAATCATTGAGGACTGAGGGCTGAGTGACGAGGACTGAGTTAAGAGCAGAGCACCGGGTTTTCCTCAGTCCTCATACCTCAGTCCTGCATTCAAGCTCCCGGCGCTGGTTGCGCGGGTGCACTGGCCGGGGCAGTTGGCGCCGCATCCTGCGGCGGCTTGGGGTTCTGGCTGTACGGGCTTGGCTTGGGCGCACGTGGCGGCTTGCCGACCATGATGTCGTCAAGTTGCTCGGCATCCAGCGTTTCCCATTCCAGCAGGGCGTGCGCCATCACTTCAACTTTATCCCGGTTGGCTTCGATCAAACCTCGCGCCAGGGCGTACTGCTGATCAATGATGCGGCGAATTTCTTCATCCACCTTTTGCATGGTCGACTCTGAAACATTTTTATGTGTGGTAATCGAGCGCCCAAGGAATATCTCGCTGTCGTTCTCGCCGTATACCATGGTGCCCAAGGCGTCTGACATGCCCCATTGCGTTACCATGCGCCGCGCCATGTCGGTGGCACGCTCGAAGTCATTGGAAGCGCCCGTGGTCATCTGGTGCATGAAAATTTCTTCCGCAATGCGCCCACCGAACAGCACCGCAATCGTATCCAGAATGCGGTTCTTGTCCATGCTGTAACGGTCTTCAGCCGGCAACTGCATGGTCAAACCCAGAGCGCGTCCGCGCGGAATAATGGTGACTTTGTGCACCGGATCGGTTTTGGGCAGCAGCTTGGCCACCACTGCGTGGCCAGATTCGTGGTACGCGGTGTTGCGGCGTTCTTCTTCCGGCATAATCATGGAGCGGCGCTCGGCGCCCATCATGATTTTGTCCTTGGCCGCCTCGAAGTCGTCCATCTCGACGAAGCGCTTGCCGCGCCGCGCGGCGAACAGCGCCGCCTCATTGACCAGATTGGCCAGGTCGGCGCCGGACATGCCGGGCGTGCCGCGCGCCAGTATGTCGGCTTTTACATCGGGCGCAACCGGCACCTTGCGCATATGTACCATCAGTATCTGCTCGCGGCCACGGATGTCTGGCAGCGGCACCACCACCTGGCGGTCAAAGCGCCCCGGGCGCAACAGCGCCGGATCCAGCACATCGGGACGGTTAGTCGCGGCGATTACTATCACCCCGCTGGCGCCCTCAAAACCGTCCATTTCCACCAGCAACGCATTCAGCGTCTGTTCGCGCTCGTCGTTGCCGCCGCCCATGCCCGCCCCGCGCTGACGTCCGACCGCATCAATCTCGTCTATGAACACGATGCACGGCGATTGTTTCTTGGCCTGTTCGAACATGTCGCGCACGCGCGCCGCGCCTACGCCGACAAACATTTCCACGAAATCGGAACCGGAAATCGAGAAGAACGGCACCTTGGCCTCGCCGGCAATGGCTTTGGCCAGCAGCGTTTTGCCGGTGCCGGGGCTGCCCACCAGCAACACGCCGCGCGGAATGCGCCCGCCCAGATTCTGGAATTTGGTCGGGTCACGCAGGAAATCCACCAGCTCGGACACTTCTTCCTTGGCCTCATCGCAACCCGCCACATCGGCGAAGGTCATACGTTCTTTTGCATCGTCCAGCAGGCGCGCCTTGCTCTTGCCGAACGAGAACATGCCGCCGCCCTTGCCGCCGCCCTGCATCTGGCGCATGAAGAAAATCCATACCCCGATCAGGAGCAACATCGGAAACCACGACACGAATATGCTCATCAGGAAGGACTGCTCTTCTTCCGGTTTGGCCTCAATCGTGACACCATTCTTGCGCAAATCAGACACCATCCACAAATCCTGCGGCGCATAGCTGGTGATGCGCTTGCCCTCGCTGGTGACAGCCTTCAGCGTGCGGCCTTCGATAGTCACCTTGGTGATTTGCCCTTGCTGGACCGCATCAAGAAACTGCGAGTAATCCATCTTCACCTGCGCGCTTTGCTGCTGGCGCGAGTTGAATTGGTTAAATACCGTCATCAACACCAAGGCCACGATCAGCCAAACCCCGACACTCTTAAATAAATTGTTCAAATTAACTCCTTAAAACCGGCATATGCCAAACTGCAAAAATGGTTCTCATTAGACTACTTTCCGCCTGATTACTCAAGGGCACCTCTATAAATCCAAACTCCGTCGCGATACTGCGTTACTCATGAAATTTCATCGCTTACATATAAAACATATGCTGCGCGCTAAAATTTCTTTCGTGCCTTGTCTCGCTTAGGATTTTGAATTTATAGAGACGCCCTAACGCCGTTCCAATTTTCCCAGCCCCAAAAGATACAACTCGCTGCTGCGACCGCGCGACGCATCCGGTTTGCGCGTCACCACGCGGCTAAAGTGGCTGCGCATCAGCTTGACATAGTCCTCAAAGCCGACGCCCTGAAAAACCTTGATCAGCAAAGCGCCGCCCGGTTGCAAATGCCGCACAGAAAAATCCAGCGCCAACTCCGCCAAGTGCATGGTACGCGCCTGATCGGTCATGCCTATACCGCTTATATTGGGAGACATGTCAGCAATTACAAGTCCGACCTGCTGCCCGCCCAGACGTTCTTCCAGCTGCGCCAACACGTTATCCTCACGAAAATCGCCTTGAATGAACTCCACACCGGGTATCGGGTGCAGTGGCAACAAGTCTAGCGCGATCACCTTGCCGGACAATCCCACTTTGGCAACAGCCACTTGCGACCAGCCGCCCGGTGTCGCGCCCAGGTCAACCACTACCATGCCACGCTTGAGCAGACGGTCACGTTCGTCTATTTCCAGCAGCTTGTATGCTGCGCGCGAACGATAACCTTCCTTGTGCGCGCGCTGCACATAGGGATCATTGACATGCTCATGCATCCATTGTTTGCTGGTTTTGGATCGCTTCATCGTTTAAACTGCCGCTGTTAAATCTGGAGCCATAATTAAATGTTAACGCTTACCGTATTACAACGCCAAAACCTCAAGGCGCGCGCCCATCCGCTCAAGCCCACGGTCATGATAGGCACTGCCGGACTGACTGCTGCCGTGCTGCTGGAAATCAGCCGCGCCCTGAAAAGTCATGAGGTAATCAAGATCAGCGTCCAGAGCGGCGACCGGGAAGCGCGCAAGGCCATGCTGGAGCAGATATGCACTGAACTGAATGCCGCGCCAGTGCAGCACATAGGAAAGATTCTAGTGGTTTACCAGCCGCAAGCAGACGAACCCGAAAGGAATCCCGCGCGCCGCAAAGGCAAGCCGCTGACCAAGAAACAATTGGGCAGCCGCGGCTAATTGCAAAACCCTATCTGCCACAGAGATCACAGAGCACACAGAGAAGGTTGCGTAATACCAAGAATTTCAGTTTACTCTGTGACCTCTGTGTACTCTGTGGCTAAATGATGTTCAAATATATTGCACATTCACCACTTCATACTCACGCACCCCGCCCGGCGCCTGTACTTCGGCGACATCACCACTGGACTTTCCGATTAGCGCACGCGCAATCGGCGAGCTGATGGAAATTTTGCGTTGTTTGATATCTGCCTCATCGTCTCCGACTATCTGGTAAACCATGACGTCGCCAGTAGAGACATCTTCCAGTTCCACGGTCGCGCCAAACACACAGCGACCATCCGCATTGATGGTTTTTGGATCAATTACCTGTGCATTACCCAGCTTACCTTCCAGCTCTATGATGCGCCCCTCGACAAAACTCTGACGCTCCTTGGCCGCCTCATACTCGGCATTCTCGGACAAGTCACCCTGCGCACGCGCTTCGGCGATGGCGTTAATCACCCATGGGCGATCCACGGTTTTAAGATGGTGTAATTCGCTGCGTAACAGCTCAGCGCCAGTTACGGTCAATGGAATTTTACTCATACTGGAACTTCCTTAGTTATCAGTCATTAGTCGTTAGCTGCTAGTTGTTGTCGCTACGCGTTATTTTGTTTCAACTAAAAACAAACGACTAGCGACTAGTGGTTAGTCGTTTGTGCTGCCCCTGCAAATCATACACCCGCCATTCCACCCATTGCTGCATGCCGAGACAAGCAGCGCGCGCCCCGGCCAGCGTAGTGAAGTAAGTCACCTTACCCTGCAAGGCGGCGTGGCGTATGGAATAGGAATCTTGCATCGCGCTGCGCTTGCTGTCCACGGTATTGATGATCAGGCTGATCTCGCCGTTCTTGATCATATCCACGATATGCGGCCGCCCTTCGGCCACCTTGTTCACCACGGTCACCGCAACATCTGCCGCAGACAACACCGCTGCGGTGCCGCGCGTAGCGAGTAAAGTAAATCCCATATCGCGCAGGCTTCTGGCAATGTCCACTGCCCCCGGCTTATCTGCACCACGCACACTGACAAACACCTTGCCCGACGATGGCAACCTGACGCCCGCTGCCAGCTGCGCTTTTACAAAGGCTTCGGCGAAAGTGTCGCCCATACCCATGACCTCGCCGGTAGACTTCATTTCCGGGCCGAGTATGGTATCCACGCCGGGGAATTTGATGAACGGAAACACCGCTTCCTTGACCGAATAATACGGCGGAATAATTTCTTTGGTCACGCCTTGATGCGCCAGTGTCTTGCCCACCATACAGCGCGCTGCCACCTTGGCCAACGGAATGCCGGTGGCCTTGGACACGAAAGGTACCGTGCGCGAAGCACGCGGATTGACTTCCAGCACATACACCGTCTCAGCTTGTATGGCGAACTGGACATTCATCAGGCCAACCACATTCAATGCCTTGGCCATCACACTGGTCTGGCGGCGCAACTCATCTTGCATGGCAGGCGACAGGCTGAACGGCGGCAACGAGCAAGCCGAATCTCCGGAATGTACACCCGCCTCTTCGATGTGCTCCATAATGCCGCCGATTAAAACTTCCGTGCCATCCGAAACGGCATCCACATCTACCTCAATCGCATCATTGAGAAATCGGTCAAGCAGAATAGGCATGCGCTCCGGAAAAATCTTCGCGCTCTCCACAGCTTCGCGCATATAGCGTTCCAGATCAGCCTGGGCATGCACGATCTCCATCGCCCGCCCGCCCAGAACGTTGCTGGGACGCACCACCAGCGGATAGCCGATTTCCTGCGCGGCAAACACTGCCTGTTCCAGCGTGATGACGGTACGATTAGGCGGCTGCTTCAAACCGAGACGCTGCAACATCTTCTGAAAACGCGCGCGATCTTCCGCGCAATCTATCATGTCCGGCGTGGTGCCGATAATGGTGACACCATTCTGCTCCAGACCGTGCGCCAATTTTAACGGCGTCTGTCCGCCATACTGCACGATCACACCCAGCGGTTTTTCCACGGCCACCACTTCCAGCACATCTTCCAGCGTCAACGGCTCAAAATACAGCCGGTCGGAGGTATCGTAATCGGTGGACACCGTCTCCGGGTTGCAGTTGACCATGATGGTTTCGTAACCATCTTCGCGCATGGCCAGCGCGGCATGTACGCAGCAATAATCAAACTCTATGCCCTGGCCGATGCGGTTCGGACCACCACCCAGCACCATGATTTTTTTATTGCTGGAAGGCGCAGATTCGCATTCTTCCTCGTAAGTGGAGTACAAGTAAGCGGTATTGGTCGCGAATTCTGCGGCACAAGTATCCACGCGCTTGTACACCGGGTGTATGTTCAAGGCATGACGGCGCGTACGCACCGCCGTCGCATCACTGCCCAATAACTTGGCCAAACGAGGATCAGAAAATCCACGCCGCTTTAACTCGCGCAACTCATCTGCACTCAAACTCTCCAGCGCACGCCCTGACAAGGCCGCTTCGCGCTGTAGCAAATCATTTATCTGCACCAAAAACCATGGGTCTATTTTGCTCAAGCTAAAAATTTCTGCCACGCCCATGCCGATACGCATCGCGTCCGCCACATACCAGATACGATCCGGCCCCGGTGCGCCCAGCTCAGCAGCAATCAACTCGCGGTCAGTGGTTTTCTCATCCAGGCCATCCACGCCCACTTCCAGCCCGCGCAAGGCTTTCTGGAACGATTCCTGAAAGGTGCGGCCGATGGCCATGACCTCACCCACCGATTTCATCTGTGTGGTCAAACGGTCATTGGCTTGCGGAAATTTCTCAAACGCAAAACGCGGAATTTTGGTTACTACGTAATCTATGGAAGGTTCGAACGAGGCCGGTGTTGCGCCCCCCGTGATTTCATTTTTCAGTTCATCCAGCGTGTAACCTACGGCCAGCTTGGCCGCCACTTTGGCAATCGGAAAACCAGTGGCCTTGGAAGCCAGCGCGGAAGAGCGCGACACGCGCGGATTCATCTCGATCACCACCATGCGGCCATCATCCGGATTAATAGCGAACTGCACATTGGAGCCGCCGGTATCCACACCGATTTCGCGCAGCACGGCAATGCTGGCATTGCGCATGATCTGGTATTCCTTGTCGGTCAAGGTTTGCGCCGGGGCCACGGTGATCGAATCGCCGGTATGCACACCCATCGGATCCAGATTTTCTATCGAACAGATGATGATGCAATTGTCAGCGTGATCGCGCACCACTTCCATCTCGAATTCTTTCCAGCCGAGCAAAGATTCTTCAATCAACAACTCCTTGGTTGGACTAGCCTCCAGGCCACGCTCGCAAATCTCCACAAACTCTTCGCGGTTGTAAGCGATGCCGCCGCCGGAACCACCCATCGTGAACGAGGGGCGTATGACAGTCGGGAAACCCATCACCTGCTGCACCTGCAATGCCTCTTCCATACTGTGCGCAATAGCTGACCGCGCCGAGGCCAAACCAATCCGCGTCATCGCCTGCTTGAATTTTTCGCGGTCTTCGGCCATATCTATCGCCTCACGCGACGCGCCTATCATCTCCACGCCATATTTTTCCAGCACGCCATGTTTGGCCAGATCCAGCGCGCAGTTCAGCGCGGTCTGCCCGCCCATGGTCGGCAGGATGGCATCAGGCTTCTCCTTGGCGATGATGCGCTCTACCATCTTCCAAGTGATCGGCTCGATGTAAGTTGCATCGGCCATGCCCGGATCGGTCATGATGGTGGCCGGATTGGAATTCACCAGAATGACGCGATAGCCTTCCTCGCGCAGTGCCTTGCACGCCTGCGCGCCGGAATAATCAAATTCGCACGCCTGGCCGATGATGATGGGGCCGGCGCCGATGATCAGAATGGATTTAATGTCAGTTCTTTTAGGCATAATCTATTAGCCACAGAGTTCACAGAGAACACAGAGAAGAGCGGTGCAAGCTCGGTGATCTCTGTGTTCTCTGTGGCTTAGGTTTTACTTTTCTCCATCATTGCCACAAAGCGGTCAAACAAATAATCCATATCATGCGGCCCCGGACTGGCTTCGGGATGCCCCTGAAAACAGAATGCCGGTTTGTCGGTCAACTCAAAACCTTGCAAGCTGCCGTCGAAAAGTGACACATGAGTCACCCGCGCATTTACTGGCAGCGTAGCCGCATCCACGGCAAAGCCGTGATTCTGGCTGGTAATCATCACGCGCATGTTTTGCACATCCTGCACCGGATGGTTGGCACCGCGATGGCCGAATTTCATTTTCAATGTTTTCGCGCCCACGGCCAGACCCATTAACTGGTGGCCGAGACAGATGCCGAATAGCGGCACGCCCGTTTGCAAAAATTGTTTGGTCGCTGCAATCGCGTAGTCGCATGGTTCCGGATCGCCCGGGCCATTGGATAGAAATACCCCATCCGGTTTCAGCGCCAGCGCCTCTTTTGCGCTGGTTTTGGCAGGTACTACCGTCACCTTGCAGCCGCGCTCGGCCAGCTTGCGCAGGATGTTGTGCTTCACGCCGAAGTCATAGGCCACAACATGGAATCGCGTTTGCTCAACATTACGATAACCATCTTTCAACTTCCACTCGCGCTGCGACCAGTTATAAGGCTGAGCACACGACACCACTTGCGCCAAATCCATGCCGTTCAGCCCGGCAAAACCGCGTGCTGCTTGCAAAGCTGCTACCTCATCTGTGCCAGTGGCGATGCAGCCATTTTGCGCCCCCTTTGAGCGCAAAATGCGCGTCAGTTTGCGCGTATCTATATCGGCAATCGCCACCACTTTATTGGCCTTGAGATAATCCGGCAGCGATTGTGTGCTGCGCCAGTTGCTCACCGACAGCGACAAATCCCGTATCACCAGCCCGCTGGCAAACACCTGCCGTGATTCGATATCCTCGGCATTCACGCCCACATTGCCGATGTGAGGGTAAGTCAGGGTAACAATTTGCGCGGGCGACAGCATGAGTGAAAGCTTTCGCAACGCTGGCTTGTTTCCGCCTTTAGTGGTGCGTATGATTAAAGTGGGTGAAAATACAGGCGCGCTGGATAAATCGTTGCTTAACGTGAGGCCGAAGATCGAGGTCTGTTGGTAGAGAACCAGGTACGCACCGGGAAGCGATGTCGCACAGACGGC
>JANPNS010000097.1:0-3614 GCA_031427575.1 Gallionellaceae bacterium | reverse complement strand
GCTGCGATACCAGGTACAGTGCATCAGAACAGGACGGAGATTTCCCGCTGTACTCCAGTCACGACCATCAACAATAATTGAATCAGCACCAGCACAAACAGCGGTGACAAATCAACATTGGCAATGGATGGAATGCGGCGGCGGAAGACTCCCAGAAACGGCCGGGTAAAGCTGTCGAGCAGCGGCATCATGGGATTATGCGGGCTGACCCAAGAAAGGATTGCCTGCATGATCACCGCGACCAGAATAATATAGAACGTTGTCTTGACGATTTCCACCAATGCCAGCAACCCCATTCCACCGGCAGCAATACCGGTGACTGAACTGAAATCGTAGCCTTTCAGTGCCAGCGTTCCCGCCAGCAGCGCACATTCCACCAGCCATGCCAACAACAGCGTGGAGAGATCCATACCGCGCAGACCGGGAATTACCCGGCGCGCGGGACGCACGATAAAATCGGTGAGGGCGATGAGAAATTGCGTCAGCGGGTTGCGAAAGGGCGCGCGCAGCAACTGCATATAAAAGCGCAGCAGCAGCGCCAGGGAAAACAATCCCAGCAGCGTATCGAGCAGAAATGTCAGTATCTGGTTAAGCATGCACCTTCCCTGAATGAAACTTATGACTGCGGCTTATTCCTTGCCAAACTCATCGCCCATTGCGCGTGCGCGTTCATGCGCCGCGTGGATCGCGCGCGCAATCGCGCTCCTGACCCCGTCATGTTCCATGCTCTGCAGCGCGCGCTCAGTGGTGCCGCCCTTGGAGGTCACCCGCGCGCGCAGCGTGGCAGCGTCTTCCTCGCTCTGGCTCGCCAACCTGGCCGCACCGAGAAAGGTTTCCAGACTCAACTGCCGCGCCTGGGCTGCGTCCAGCCCCAGTTCCACCGCCGCTTGCTGCAGCGCTTCGATGAAATAGAAAACATAAGCCGGGCCGCTGCCGGATACGGCGGTAAGCGCATCCAGCAACTCTTCGCGCTCCAACCATAGCACGGAACCGACTGCGGCGAGGATCGCCTCGGCATGCTGCTTTTGCTGCGCACTCACGCCGGGCAGGGCATAAAGGCCGGTGACCGCCGCGCGCACCAGCGCCGGAGTGTTGGGCATGGCGCGCACCACGCACGCATGCCCGCCCAGCCAGCGGCAGATATCGCTGGCGCGGATGCCGGCGGCGATGGAAATGACCAGATGGTCTTTAAGCAGCGGCGCCAGTTGCTGCGCCATAGCCGAGAGCTGCTGCGGCTTCACTGCCAGCAGAATGACATCGCTGCCGCTGATACCGTCGGCAATCTGTGCCACCGCTGTTACACCAGACTCGCGCGTTATTTTCTCGCGACCTGCGGCGCTGATTTCCACCACACGTATTTGTGCAGCGGAATAGCCCTGTTGCAGCATCCCGCCGATCAGCGCGGAGGCCATGTTGCCACCGCCGATGAAAGTGATGTTCATATGAACCTTGTGTTGGTGGAGTTCCGTAAACCTGGATGATATACCAAGCCCAGAGATTTCATGAATTGGAGAATCTGTGGAATATTGTTTGCACTCTGCTCACAATCATCCCGCCGTTTGCTTGGCGGATTGTAAAAAAGTCGGATGGCGCAAGGCATCCCGAACCGCTTTTATCCCGTGGGGGCTGATGCAACGATGCAGGTTAAGCGATGCCGTTAGACGTCCGCTTGAATGACTTGTTCGGCCTCACGTCTTTTTCTGGCACGGATGTCAACGCTCTTGCCAATTAGCAGCTCCACAGCCGACTCAACCTGAGCTTCGAAGTCACCTGCCTTGTCCCATTTGATGTGACCAACCTGTGCGGCTGTGTCAAAAACGCCCAGCGGCGCGGTACTAAGAACTATAGGGATAACCTCGCCTGATTTGAATCTTTGCTTGAACTGCGCCGATTCAAATTTAGTCCAGACTCTTCTAGGATAATCTGGACCTAGGACGCATACGACCAATTGCGCATCGGACGCATAGATCGGAGCAAGATATTCCTCGACATCCTCGGCAAGGATGCGGTGTTGCTCGTTACGATCGTAAAAGACTTCCAGTTCACGTTCTTCAAGCGCACGAAATAGCGCTTCGGCGATATCTCGATCAGAACCTGCAAAAGATAAGGCAAAGTCATATCGTGATGGGAATTCCATCGATAAGAAGCCAACCTCTTCTGCAAATTGCGGCCAAGACAAGTTCCGAATGTAGAACACGAACTGGGGGTCTTGGGCGACCAAAGTATTACTCGTCGAGTCGAAATGGAGTACCCGTTGTATGTCGTCTGACGAGCGAATCAACTCCGCTAAAAATCCCTTGGAAATAACCTGAGAAACACTGCCACGCTGTTCTGGATGTCGATCGGCTTCTCGGTCAACGTTGATTGACCAGTTCTTGCTTTGACTAAGCCAGTAAAGCAAATGAAGATACGGGGCACGACCTTCGCGTCGTAATTTCGTTCCTCGGGCAAAAGCAATTGACGTATCGTGGAATGAACGTGCCAAAGAAGTCATGACGTGAGTTTTAACAGACTCGTAACTCTCCGAGGTGGTTGCGCCGTCCACAGCCGTTCTCAGTACATTACTGCGAATGCACGTGTGGTAAGCAAGCATCTGTGCAATGTAGAAACTTCCTTGAGCTGCACTAACTATTTCTTCTCTGATGTTCAAAGAGACATTTAGAGCACGCTCCCCTTTTGTGATCAACTCATTAATTTTATGCTCAGGGTTAGCTTCAAACTGAATTATTTCTATGCGATTAGCGAGGTCTTTTCCAAATGAAATTAGCGATTGTCCCGCGTTTGGAATTCCGAGAACAATAATTTTGCTGTGCGCGGCACCCTCATCTGCGAGAGTCTTCATTAGATCCGCAAGTTCTTTTTTAGAATCGTTGCCCAGCCGATGAAAGTCGTCAATGACGACCGTACCAAGTGGTAACTGTCTTGGAAGGTCGCGAATGTAAGCTATATCATCATTCTTTCGTGCAGATAGTGAGAGCACTCGCTCGGCAAGGCCAGCATCGGTAATTGCCTTGATGACTGAAGTCGTTTTCCCAATTCCAGATGGCCCCTCAATTACGACACTCCGCCCGTCTGTGCGAAGAGCAACGAGGAGCCTTGTGTACTCAACGGGTTCGACGAATGTATACTCGGGAACCCCAGACAGTACAAATACATTCTGCACTTCCAATATTGGTAAGATAGTCATAAATTTCCTTATGAAGCCAACGGAGTCGCGAATTGAGCAACATCCCGAGAAAATTGAGATAGGGCAGTGTATCGGAATTATTGAGTGGGCGCAGCCGCGAAGCGGTATCCGTTCGAGAGTGAGAAGTATGGGTGGCGCTCAGAGCAAACCCATCGTTCCACGTAACCAGCCGTCGGAGCGCATAGCGCGGAAAGTGCAACTTGCAAGTGATCTGGTTGATCAATGGGCTAACCGTCGCCGCTCTCCTTAGGCTCCTTTCCCGGCTTAGCTTCTTGCTGGGCAAGGGTCATTACGCTGAGTGTGGATGCATTTTCTGCTTCTATTGCTCCTTCACAGCGCTCGACGAAAAGGATGAATGCGCCCGCCCGGGTGCCTTGCTGGTCCATGCGAGCAAGTGGCCGGCCAAATCGGGCGAAATGTCGACGAG
>JANPNS010000096.1:0-2758 GCA_031427575.1 Gallionellaceae bacterium | reverse complement strand
GGGCGCGGTCAACCTGGCGGCGCTCGAAGAATTGCAGGCGGCGCAGGAACGCAAGGCCTATCTGGATGCGCAGGCGAAAGATTTATCCGAGGCGATGGCGACGCTGGAAGATGCGATCCGCCGCATCGACAAGGAATCGCGCGAGTTGCTGATGGCCACTTACAATGAAGTGAACCGTCATCTGGCGGAAATGTTCCCGGTGCTGTTCGGTGGTGGAGAAGCGCGCCTGGTGCTGACCGGAGAGGAAATACTGGACAGCGGCGTGCAGGTGATGGCGCAACCGCCGGGCAAGAAAAATGCTTCCATACACCTGATGTCCGGCGGCGAAAAGGCGCTGACCGCGATTGCGCTGGTGTTCTCGCTGTTTCAGCTCAACCCCGCACCGTTCTGCCTGCTGGACGAGGTGGATGCTCCGCTGGACGACACCAATACCGAGCGCTTGTGCAAACTGATCCAGAAGATGGCGCAGCAAACCCAGTTCGTGTTTATCAGTCACAACAAGATCACCATGGAACTGGCACAGCAACTTGTGGGCGTGACCATGCAGGAACGCGGCGTGTCGCATGTGGTGGCGGTGGATATTGAGGAAGCGTTGCGGATGCGCGACGACAGCATGATTGCCGCCTGAAGAGGCGCAGCATCCCCTTAATTGCAGTGGGTGCTGATCCCTTTCCGTGCTTCCTCTATGCGCTGTTTGCGCGCAGTGTCATCCATATAACTAAGCTCCCCTTTACTATCGTAGGTAGAAATGCGCGGGCTGTTTTCCAGAGTAATCAGATTGCTGCGCGCAGCTTCGCAATATTTTTGCTTAGCACGCACATCCTCTTGCGATTTTGCTTCTTTCTTCTCCACCTCATCTTTGGCTTTTTGGGCTTTCCGGTATTCAGCTTCACGCTCGGCCAATGTTTTCTGCGCGGGCACATCGCTTGCAGAAGAGGTAGATGTGTTCAGCGGAGTCGCCTTGACATTGGCTGGTGCCGGCTGGTCTGAATAATGTATCTGGTTGTTATCGTCCACCCATTTATTAATATCGGCATGGGCGCTAAAGGCGAACAGGCTGAGCAATAGCTGAAAAATCGGCAGACAGCATTTCATGATTATTCTCCGCTAAATAAAAACAGGCCATCAGGTTAGACAATGTACCTTATCCCAAAGTAAAACTAAAGGGCATCTCTAAAAATCCAAACTCCGTCGCGATACTGCGTTGCTCAAAAAAATTTAACGCTTACATTCCTGTCCTGAGCCCAGTCGAAGGGTCACGAATATGCGGCGCGCTAAAAAAATTAGCGCGCCTTGCCTAGCTTAGGATTTTGAATTTTTAGAGATGCCCTAAATACATAAATTTCTGTCAGTCCCGATGGTTACCATAATTAATGACCGAGAAATCATGATGCCATAATCTCCACAGATAGGGCATAATGTCCAATGTTAAAACCATGGTTTAAGCCGCCAGACAGTTTGGGTGCGCGGTTAATCAGATTAAGGGCACCACTGCATGTCGAATTCCCCAGCCGAGGCGGGCATCAATCTCGACTATTACCGGGCGGATCAAAACCACGATCTGGTGCTCAAGCTATTCAACGCCTATTACCGGGCTCACCAGCACTCCGGCAAGCTGTTCGATGAAGCCCCGAATTTTTTTCTGGTCAGGCCGCAAGCGCTGGGCAATGGCGTCGCCGCGACTCGTGCTTCAGACAAGATGATTCTGGAAGACTGCATCCAGCGTGCCGCCGCCCGTAATGGCTATGTCGGCGTTTTCAAACAACTCAATCCAAAACTGCAATATTATTGGCTGGAATTGGTGGCGATGCCTTTCGAACTGGGCGACCCGGTTACCGAGAATAATAAGGGAAATTTCTTTTTTCTGGTCAGCCATTTCGTGGAATATGCCAAGCAAAACCCGAAAATGTACGGCGACCTGACGGCAGAGCTTGATTCTGACAAGGATTTGGCGCTGATGCTCAAGGAAATTATCAAACTGGGAAACAAGCTGCAGCCTTTATTGAAAATTTACTCTGTGGAACAACTTGTTTCTTTTAACCGCAGTTGGCCCCCTGCCGAAGTCAAAAAATTGCTGGAGTCTCTCAAGGAAAATGACCAGGAATGGTGTGAGTTGTTCTTTGAATGCCTGATCTATGTCATGGGGCGCAAAGCCAAAGGCTGATTAGCGCCAGGTTCAATTTAAACAATTTTGTCGAGGCCGCACTATCATGCATATTACTCAAAAAGCACTAACCTTTGACGATGTTCTGCTGGTTCCGGCACACTCCAATGTGCTGCCGCGAGATGTCAGCCTGCGCACCCAGCTTAGCCGCAACATTATCCTGAATATTCCCTTGTTATCCGCTGCCATGGACACGGTTACCGAAGCGCGCCTCGCGATAGCGCTTGCCCAGGAAGGCGGTATCGGCATTGTGCACAAGAACATGAGCGCCAAAGCTCAGGCACAGGAGGTATCCAAGGTCAAACGCTTCGAAAGCGGCGTGGTGAAAGACCCCATCACCGTCACGCCTGAGATGACGGTACGCGACGTATTGCAGCTCACACACCAGCATAAAATTTCCGGATTACCCGTGGTGCGGGGCAAACAAGTGGTGGGCATAGTAACCAACCGCGATTTGCGTTTCGAAAGCAATCTCGACCAGCCCATCCAGAACATCATGACCCAGCGCGAACGGCTGATCACGGTCAAGGAAAATGCCAGCCGTGAAGAGGCGCGTGCCTTGATGCACAAGCACCGCATCGAACGGGTATTGGT
>JANPNS010000095.1:0-2509 GCA_031427575.1 Gallionellaceae bacterium | reverse complement strand
TACTCGGCGCCTAATTGCAAAATACGTTTGGCACATTCGGCCAGATCGGGATTGTCCTCGTCGTTTTCCTCATCCTGGATCAGACGACGCGCCTCGATGCTGTTCGGTGTCAGGATGGTAGTCTGCGGCAACAACAGTTCGCGCAACGCATCCAGCATATCCTCATTGGCCAACTCATCGCCGCGACCGGATGCCAGCACCGGGTCGAACACCAGCGGAATATCCGGGTAATCCGAAATGACCTCGGCAATGGCCGCAATATTCTCCACGCTACCCAGCAAACCGATCTTGAACGCCGCCACCGGCATATCTTCCAGCACTGCACGCGCCTGATCGGCTACCCATTCAGCATCAATCGGCAATACATCATCCACGCCGCCGGTATCCTGCACTGTGATGGCTGTTACTACGGACAAGGGGTGGCAGCCCATGCTGGCAATCGTCAAAACATCGGCCTGCAAACCCGCGCCCCCGGTGGGGTCGGTGGCGCCAAAGCAAAGGACGATGGGCGGAATGTCGGACAGGTTAGTAGAGTTCATTGTAAAATATGCAATTAAAGCGCAATTTTAACTGAAATTACTCAGCATAAGGGTGCCTCTAAAAATTCAGAGTCCGCCCGAATGCCCCACAAGGGGACGCCGATCCGCTACGGGCAAAAGCAGCCCGTGCGGAGTCGTCAGCAAGGCGTGGAAAACTAAGTTTCAGTGTAGGGTAACCTTTAGGTTGGACGGAACTAAATTTATTCCGCAACGCAGCATAACCAGCCACTTTGTTGCCGTTTTTTGGCAACTTAGTGGAATGGCTAGTAGTTCCATCAGTTGGGATGGAATCTGGATTTTTAGAGGTACCCGTGACGCAGAACCCTGAATTTAAAACCTACATGTGCCTCATTTGCGGCTGGATCTATGACGAGGCCAGCGGCTCCGCTGAAGACGGCATCGCGCCCGGCACGCGCTGGGAAGATGTGCCGATTAACTGGACTTGCCCGGAATGTGGAGCACGCAAGGAAGATTTTGAAATGGTGGAGTTTTAGGCATCTCTAAAGCGACTCGCCTACAAATCGGAGCGCGGGAAAATTATGAGCGGAGTACCATTACCTTTGTTGAAAATATGATTATCGCGCGATGAAAAAAGCCCTGCTTGCGCTTAACTCAATTAAAGAATCCGGCGTGATTGATGATTACGCCATCGGCGGTGCCATTGCCGCTTCTTTTTATATAGACGCTATCAACACCGAAGATGTCGATGTGTTCTTGTTCATGTCTGCCAGTGCAAGCTCCATTCTGCTGTCGCTGAAACCCATATACGATGCGCTCGAACAACTGGGCGGAAAGGTTGAAAAGGAGTACATCGTTATTGGTGATTGGCCCATTCAGATACTTCCGGCTTACAGCCCGCTCGTTGAAGAAGCCATAAAGCAGGCGATCACCGTTCAGTACGGCAATATTGAAACCCGAATTTTCAGCGCAGAACACTTGTGCGCAATCGCATTGGACACAGGGCGCGTAAAGGACTTTTATCGGGTTGCATCCTTTATCGAACAAGGAAAAGTTGATTGCCTGGTTTTGAACCAGCTGGTAAAGAAATACAAACTTGAAAATAAAATCCACAATGTCATGAACTGGGGTGGCGATGAAAACCAGCAAGGCAAACTCTGAACGTCTGGAATATGTAATCAAGGCCAAAGCCAGTTACCGCGCAGATGCCCGCGCCAAGACGTGGGAAGAAAAAGTTGAATCCATTGCCAGAATGAGGCGCGCCGCCAAGAAACTGAAACGTCAGGTTGTATAAACCCACCGGGATTGGCACGGCGGTTACTCTCCGGAAGGTGGTGCACCCAATGAAGGTTATATGTTTTAATTTGTAAGGAGTAGGCTTAATGCGCATTCTGCACACCATGCTGCGCGTGGGCAATCTGGAAAAATCGCTGGCCTTCTATACCGAAGTGCTGGGCATGAAATTATTGCGCCGCCATGATTACCCGGAAGGAAAATTTACCCTGGCCTTTGTCGGCTACACCGACGAAGCCAGCGGCGCGGTGATCGAACTCACCTACAACTGGGGCGTGGAAAAATATGATCTCGGCAAGGGTTATGGCCATATCGCAATTGAAGTGGATGATGCCTACGCTGCCTGTGAATTGGTGAAGCAACGCGGCGGCAAAGTGGTGCGTGAAGCCGGGCCGATGAAACATGGCACGACGGTGATTGCATTTGTCGAGGATCCGGATGGGTATAGGATTGAGTTTATTCAGAGGAAAACGGGGTAAGGATTAGCGCGTAAACGCGGTATGCCGGGGGTAGCCCGGCAGCTAGTCACTTTTCTTGTCTTGCCAAGACAACGTAGTTTCGGTGGAGACTAACCTTCAGGTTATGTCGGAACCAAAAGTAACCAAAAGAAATCGCCCCCGGTTTGCCGCCCCTGCGGGGTTCCCTGCGTTGCTCGACTGGTCAGGCTTCCTCATAAACTCGCACGATCCGCTACGCGGCCACGTGCTCAAACATATTCG
>JANPNS010000094.1:0-1643 GCA_031427575.1 Gallionellaceae bacterium | reverse complement strand
AGCCGATGGACATGGCCTGCAGGCCGTGGCCTTGCATCGGCTCGACCGACTTGCCATCGCGCGACACCGGCTGTCCGACGATGCCCAGCATGGTGGGCTGCGAAGGACCATATATATCCGCATCCAGCATGCCCACGCGCGCGCCTTCCGCCGCCAGTGCCAGCGCCAGATTCACCGCCGTGGTGGACTTGCCCACCCCGCCCTTGCCGCTGGCCACCGCGATAATATTCTTCACCCCATCCACCAGCTTTACACCGCGCTGCACCGCATGCGGCACCACCTTGCTGGTCACAGTGGCAGCAATCTTTCCGGCGCCGGGCAATGCTGCGTGCAAATGATTTTCCACTAAGACACGTATCTCATCCCACACGCTCTTGGCCGGATAGCCGAGCTGAATGTCGAGCGACACATCACTGCCAGCAATCTTGATGTTCTTGACTGACTTACCCGCCACGAAATCTCTTTTCGTGTTCGGGTCGATTAACTGCTTCAACGCGGCCTGTACCTCTGCTTCAGAAAAACTCATGGCTGTTCAATGTAAGGTTAAGCGGGCAGGCATTCTACCCAAGATTACCGCTCCCGCCTATAGTACAATTGCCGCACTTTTCAAGGGGTTTCCCATTCATGTCGCGCAAGATTCTGGTCACATCCGCCCTGCCTTATGCCAACGGCAGCATTCATCTGGGCCACCTGGTTGAATACATTCAGACTGATATCTGGGTACGTTTCCAGAAAATGCAGGGCCATACCTGCCACTACATCTGCGCCGACGACACGCATGGCACGCCTATCATGCTGCGCGCCGAGGCCGAAGGCATCACTCCAGAGCAACTGATAGACCGCGTATGGCATGAACACAAAGTGGATTTCGACGGATTCCATGTAGCGTTTGACCACTATGGCTCGACCCACTCGGAGGAAACCCGCGAATTCGCCAAACAGATTTATCTCAAGCTCAGAGACCAAAAACCCTCACTGATAGAAAAGCGAGCCATCGAACAATTTTATGATCCGGTCAAGGAAATGTTCCTGCCCGACCGTTTCATCAAGGGCGAGTGCCCGAAGTGCGGCGCAAAAGACCAGTACGGCGACAATTGCGAATCGTGCGGCGCAGCCTACGCACCCACCGACTTGAAGAACCCCTATTCGGCAGTTTCCGGTGCGCCGCCGGTACGGCGCGAATCCGAGCATTACTTCTTTAAATTGTCCGACGCTCGCTGCGCCGCATTCCTCAAGGAGTGGACCACATCAGGCACGCTGCAAGCCGAGGCCGCCAACAAAATGCAGGAATGGCTGGGCACTGCGGCAGAAAACAAGCTCTCCGATTGGGACATCTCGCGCGATGCGCCTTACTTCGGTTTCGAGATTCCTGATGCGCCGGGCAAATATTTCTATGTGTGGCTGGATGCGCCGGTGGGGTACATGGGCAGCTTCAAGGCGCTATGCGATAAGCGCACCCTCTCCCCGACCCTCTCCCCGAGGGAGAGGGGGCTATGGACTCCCTCTCCCTGGGGTTGTGGTTGGGGTAGTGGTTGCGATTATCGCATAGCGCATTTATGCTGCCATTGTACCCCACCGGCGAATCCAGCAACACATATAAATTTTTGCCCGGCGATTCTGTATTCTCTAAACCGAAGTATGGC
>JANPNS010000093.1:0-5322 GCA_031427575.1 Gallionellaceae bacterium | reverse complement strand
GCGACCGTGGTCGCGCCAAAAGTATTGGTCTCGATAATATCCGCGCCTGCCGCCAGATATTGTTCGTGTATTTCCTGAATGACTTGAGGCTGGGTTAACACCAATAATTCGTTGTTGCCCTTGAGGTCATGCGCATGTTGCGCAAACCGCTCACCACGATACGCAGCTTCGTCCAGCTGATAACGCTGAATCATGGTACCCATCGCGCCATCCAGAATCAGGATGCGGCGTTGCAATAGATGTTCAATGGGATGTGGCGTGCGGTTCATAGTTGTGGCGCAAAAAAAAGAGCGCGATTTTATCACGTCACAGAATGATGCTAATTGTTCCTGTCCATTCTTCTGTACTGCACCGCTTCTGCGATATGCGCGGTAAGAATATTTTCGCTGCCGGCCAGATCGGCAATGCTGCGCGCGACTTTGAGCACACGGTGGTAAGCGCGCGCCGACAAACTGAAGCGGGTGATGGCCTGTTGCAGCAACGCGGCGCCTTGTGCGTCGGGTGCACATAACGCATCAACCTCCGGCACGGTGAGTTGGGCATTGGGTTTGTTCTGGCGCTGCAATGACCGTTGGCGCGCCGCTTCCACCCGCGCCTGAATGTCGCTGCTGGCTTCGCCGTCCGCTTGCGTGAGTAGAACTTCGCGCGGGACGGCAGGCACCTCAATTTGAATATCAATGCGATCCAGCAACGGACCGGAAATTTTGCCGCGATAACGTGCGACCTGATCCGGCGTGCAGCGGCACTTGCCGTTAAAGTGGCCAAGATAGCCACAAGGACAGGGGTTCATCGCCGCCACCAGCTGAAATTGCGCGCGGAAATCGGCGCGACGCGCGGCGCGCGAAATGGTAATGCGTCCGCTTTCCAATGGTTCGCGCAGAACTTCCAGCACATTCCGGTCAAATTCCGGCAGCTCATCCAAAAACAGAATGCCGTGCATCGCAATTGAAATTTCGCCCGGACGCGGATTGCTGCCGCCGCCGACCAGCGCCACCGCCGAGGCGGTGTGGTGCGGTGCGCGGTAGGGACGGCGTTTCCAGTTGGCCACGTCGAACATGCCACCGAGCGATTGCATGGCCGCGCTTTCCAACGCTTCGGCCTGGGTCATTTGTGGCTGGATGCCGGGGAAGCGCGCAGCCAGCATGGATTTACCGGTGCCGGGTGGGCCGCTCATCAACACACTGTGTCCGCCTGCGGCGGCCACTTCCAGGGCGCGCTTGGATTGCGCCTGGCCTTTCACGTCACGCATGTCGGGATAGTGTGGCTTTGCGGGATGGGCGTCTGGAATATGGCGGGTAAGCGCGGTGCGGCCGGACAAGTGCGCCGCCACCTGCAACAGCGATTGCGCCGGGTACACCGCCGCATCTTCCACCAGCGCCGCTTCCGCAGCGTTGACTTCAGGCAATATAAAAGCACGGCCGCAATGCGCGGCATGGTAGGTCATGGCCAGCGCGCCGCGAATCGGGCGCAGCTCGCCGGTCAACGCAAGCTCACCGGCAAATTCATATTCGGTCAAGCGGTTGGAAGGTATCTGCCCGGATGCGGCAAGAATGCCGAGCGCGATCGGCAGATCGAAACGCCCGCTTTCCTTGGGCAGGTCGGCAGGCGCGAGATTGACCGTGATGCGGCGGTTAGGAAACTCAAACTGGCATGTCAGCAACGCCGCGCGCACGCGATCCTTGCTTTCTTTTACTTCGGCCTCGGGCAAGCCGACGATGGTGAAGCTGGGCAGGCCGTTGGCCAGATGCACTTCGACCGTGACTAGCGCGGCGTCCATGCCGGAGAGGGCGCGGCTGTATAGAACGGCGAGGCTCATAAAGCGAGCCCTGAATCAACATGATAAAACATCATTCCGTTCGCCCTGAGCCTGTGGAAGGGTAAGCATTCATGCTTCGACAGGCTCAGCACGAGCGGCATAAAAAAAGTTTTCATGCCTATTTTGTTGTTGAATTTCTTTGTGCTTCCAGCGGGGCAACGCGCGCTTCCAGGGTCTCCAGTTTTTCCTGCGTACGCGACAGCAGTTGTGTCTGCACATCAAATTCATCGCGTGTCACCAAATCCAGCTTGGCAAAACCTTGCGCCAGCAATGCGCGGGCATTTTTCTCGAAATCCTTAGCCGGGCTGCTCGACATCACCTCGTTTAACTTGGCTGAAATTTCATCGAAGAATTTTGGATTAAACATGGCACATCTCCATTTTATAAATGGTGTGCAGTGTAGCAAAATTTTCCTGCATATTCTCCGCACCTGATAGGTGCATGAACGCGTTATGCCTGCATGAAAATGGTGCAATGTGGCCTTGCGCTCTTCTTTGCTATTGCATAATCTTTTGTTTAATAGCGATAAAGCAGAGTGGCATGGAAGCTGCTATGAACAGCCAGTGGATATATATGTTTATCCCTTTTTCAACCCAACAGCAAAGGAGCATCATGATGAAAAGAAATATGTTGAATTCTTTAATTTTGGCAGCATTGGCAACACCCGGCATGGCCATGGCAGCGAATGCTCCCACTCTCGGCGAAGTGCTGGACGCTTCGGGTGTGAGCATCAACGGTTATCTGGACGTGGCCTACTCACACCTCTCGGGCACAGGTGCCTTCACCAGCGGAACAGCTAACCGGGTATTCGACACCGAGCCAAACTCGTTCAGCTTGCACCAAGCCGCCATCACGTTAGCGAAGCAGCCGAAAGAGGGTTACGGCGGGCTGGTCAACTTGACGATGGGCAGAGATGCAAGAATCATCAAGTCATATGACCAGGGCACCAGCACCAGCGACTTCGACGTTACCCAGGCATATGTGCAAAACGTGATGGGCCCCGTTACCGTCATCGCCGGAAAATTCGTGACATCGGCCGGTGCTGAGGTAATCAACAGCACCAGCAACAGCAATTATTCCCGCTCCATACTGTTCGGCTATGCCATTCCATTTACCCACACCGGGTTGCGCGCGACTTATGCTTTGAACGATCAGTTGAGTTTTACCGGCGGTTTGAGCAATGGCTGGGATCAGGCAAAAGATGCGAACAAGCAAAAAACGGTTGAGTTGGGCGCTTCCTTTATGCCGAGCAAAATGTTTATGCTGATGGCAATGGTTCACAGCGGCAAAGAGCCAGTTGACATCATCAATGCTCCCAACGGCGTCGGCGGTCAACGCAATCTGATCGATGTAGTAGCTACGATCAATGCGATTAATAATCTCACTTTCGTGGTGAATGTGGACCAAGCCAGCCAAAAAGATGACGGCACCGGCATGAAAAGCAAATGGGGCGGCGCGGCCGTTTACGCCAACTACCAGATAAGCGATAAGTATTCGGCATCGTTGCGCACCGAGTATTTTAACGACAAGGACGGATACCGCACCGGGGTAGGTGTGGGTACGGGTGGTCAAAAGTGGAAGGAAGTCACTTTGACTGGCAGCTATATGCCCACCGCGTCAGTACAACTGCGCGCTGAAGTTCGGGCGGATAAATCTGATAAATTGGCGTTTGTCGGTTCCGGTGGCAATGCCAAGAAAAGCCAGAATTCGATGGGTCTGCAAGCCATTTACAAATTCTAACCAGCCATTTAAATCGAACGTGGGCGGGATGCACCCGCAAGGAGTACGCCGTGGGGTACCCGGCAGCCAAGCTGCCACCCCTACGCAGATTCCCGCCCCTACCTAGGAGAATGCCATGAAAATGGTCACAGCAATCATCAAGCCGTTCAAGCTCGACGAAGTACGAGAAGCCCTTACCGCAATCGGCGTGCAGGGCATCACGGTCACCGAAGTCAAGGGCTTTGGCCGGCAAAAGGGGCATACCGAGTTGTATCGAGGTGCGGAATATGTCGTGGATTTCCTGCCCAAGATCAAACTGGAAGCTGCCGTCAAAACAGAAATTCTGGATCAGGTGCTGGAAGCCATAGAAAAATCTGCGCAGACCGGGAAGATCGGCGATGGCAAAATTTTCGTCCACGATATCGAACAAGTAGTCCGCATTCGTACCGGTGAAACCGGCACGGATGCCTTATAAGGAGATCGCCATGAAGAAACTTTTAGCACTTTTCACGCTGGCGACGGTTCTGTTCGGTTTGACGGTTCCCGCCTTCGCCGAGGAAGCTGTCCAGGCAACAGCGGCGGCAGTCGTAGCAGCTCCATCTGTTGTAGCTGAAGCTGTTGCCGCCCCTGCTCCCGTCCCCAACAAGGGCGATACCGCATGGATGCTGGTGGCGACTTTGCTGGTCATCATGATGTCCATCCCCGGCCTCGCGCTGTTTTACGGCGGGCTGGTGCGCAGCAAGAACATGCTGTCCATCTTGATGCAGGTGTTTTCTATTTTCGCGCTGATCATCGTGCTGTGGGCGATCTACGGCTACTCGCTGGCGTTCACCACCGGCAACGCCTTCATCGGCGGCTTCGACCGGCTGTTCCTGAAGGGTATCTTTGATCCGGTTACCGGTGCAGTCGCCAATGCCGCGACCTTCAGCAAAGGCGTGGTGATTCCCGAGTTTGCGTTCGTGGCTTTCCAGGCCACTTTCGCCGCCATTACCGTGGCGCTGATCGTCGGCTCTTTCGCCGAGCGCATGAAGTTCTCCGCCGTGTTGCTGTTCTCCGCACTGTGGTTCACCTTCGCCTACCTGCCGATCGCGCATATGGTCTGGTTCTGGCCCGGCCCGGACGCGTTCACTGATGCCGATGCCGCAGCGGCTGCGGTGGCTGCTTCCGGTTGGCTATTCCAGAAAGGCGCGCTGGATTTTGCCGGTGGCACAGTAGTGCATATCAACGCTGGTGTGGCTGGCCTGGTCGGCGCTTATATGGTGGGCAAACGTATCGGTTACGGCAAGGAACACTTCACGCCGCATAGCCTGACCATGACCATGATAGGCGCGGCGCTGCTGTGGGTGGGCTGGTTCGGCTTCAATGCGGGCTCCGCACTGGAAGCGGGCGGCACAGCCACACTGGCGTTTGCCAATACGCTGATCGCCACGGCGGCTGCCGTGTTGAGCTGGATGGCTGCGGAGTGGCTGCTGAAGGGCAAGCCCAGCCTGCTGGGTGCAGCCTCCGGTGCGGTGTCCGGCCTGGTCGCCATTACTCCGGCCTGCGGCTGGGTGGGTGTGGGCGGCGCGCTGGTCATCGGTGCGCTGGCCGGCGTGGTGTGCTTCTGGGGTGTGACCGGCCTCAAGAAACTGCTCGGCGCGGATGATGCGCTGGACGTGTTCGGCATTCATGCCGTCGGCGGCATACTGGGCGCATTGCTTACTGGTGTGTTCAACACCTGGAAGCTGGGCGGCACCGGCATCCTTGACTACGTCAATAACACCGTCATTGATACCGAGATCGGCGCG
>JANPNS010000092.1:0-1894 GCA_031427575.1 Gallionellaceae bacterium | reverse complement strand
TTGGCCGGGGGTAACCGCCCATTGCGCTTCGCTGAATTCAAAGTTGCCATTGCTGTTGGGCAGCGTGCTAATGCGGCAGGCCGCGTCAGCTTGGCGATAGCGGGTTTTGGCGGCGTAGTTGCGGGTAATATCGGGGGTGTGTCCGCTAATCCAGTGCAGATCAATCGCATTCAAATGTGGGGTCAGTAAAGCCGGGTGGTCATGGCCTTGCACCACGATCAGGCGATTGTTACTCATATCCTTGTCCGCCACAAACCACGGCTCACCCGTTGTTTCCTTGGCCCCGCCTATGCCCAGACCGTGGCGCTGGCCTATGGTATAGAACGCCAAGCCCATGTGCTGCCCCACAACGCTTCCTTCCGGTGTGCGCATTTCGCCGGGCTGAGTGGGCAGGTAGCGGTTGAGAAACTCGCGGAACGGGCGCTCGCCGATGAAGCAGATACCGGTGCTGTCTTTCTTGGCATGGTTGGAGAGGTTATGCTGGCGTGCAATATCGCGCACTTGCGATTTGAGCACTGTGCCCAGCGGGAACATTGCCCTGGATAGCTGAGCCTGATTCAGCCGGTGCAGAAAATAACTCTGGTCTTTGCTGTCGTCATCGGCCTTCAGCAGTTTATATGCTCCATCCATTTCCTGAATTTTTGCATAATGGCCGGTGGCTATCGTATCCGCGCCTAGACTGATGGCGTGCTCCAGAAATGCCTTGAATTTGATTTCAGAATTGCACAGGATATCCGGATTGGGTGTGCGCCCGGCCTCGTATTCGCGCAGGAAATAGCTGAACACGCGATCCTTGTATTCCCTGGAGAAATTTACCGCCTCGATAGGAATGCCTATGGTGTCAGCCACGGACACGGCATCAATCAGATCCTGTCGAGTGGAACAATATTCGTCGTTGTCATCATCTTCCCAGTTTTTCATGAACAGGCCGATAACGTTGTAACCCTGCTGTTTGAGCAGCAAAGCGGTAACAGCGGAATCCACTCCGCCGGACATGCCGACTACCACACAATGTTTAGTCATCATGAGCCAGTATATCCAATGAGTACCTTTTGCCAGCAAGAAAATCTTCCACGCAACGCAAAACCATGTGGCTGCGGTGGCGCTCCTGGTTGGCGCGGATTTCTTCCACTGTCATCCACACAGGGCGGATGATGCCCTCGTCCAACGCCCGCTCTGGATAGTGAGCGAGCATATTCCCGGCAAAGGCGAAACGCAGATAGGTGATGTCAGATTCGGGTAAGTGCCAGCGATAAATGCCGACAAGGTGTTGCGGCTCAAATTCGCAAGCGGATTCTTCCATCGTTTCACGCACCACAGCAGCTAGCAGCGACTCTTCGGCTTCAAGATGTCCTGCTGGCTGGTTGAAGCGCACCCCGTGCGAAGTATTTTCCTCGACCAGTAAAAATTTCCCGTCGCGCTCAATAACTGCGGCGACGGTGACGTTGGGCTTCCAGATCATTTGTGATGAATCAGGTTATGGATGTACAAATTAAAATTGAGAAAAATGGAAAAGGCAGGGTTCCCCCTGCCTTTTTTGCCACCATTGTAACGGGGCATACCTAGTGTCGCGAACCAGAAATAACGGAACATGCTCAAAACCTGTAGGGCGGAAAAGCGTAGCGCCTTCCGCCGTATGATCCCCATTCGGCGGATAACGCCTTCGGCTGTGTCAATTCCACATCCACTTGCTGGATATAACCAACCACTTGGCAACCGTCTTTTGGTTGCTTAGTGGGATGGCTAGTTGTTTCCTTGCCTATCCGGTTGTCACCCACACCCGCTAGATGTAGGGGGTTTCTATTCGTCCGAGTAAAATTCTGCTTTCCATCATTCCCACGCTCTGCGTGGGAATGCAGCTTTGTGCCGCTCCTGCGACACAGGACGCGGAGCG
>JANPNS010000091.1:0-3702 GCA_031427575.1 Gallionellaceae bacterium | reverse complement strand
CGCAACATCTGTAATTTCCTCTTTACTCCAGTTTAGCCCGGTGGTGTACTGCCAGCGGCGCACTTGAGCCACCAGGCTGCTCCAGTCTGTTACTATCTTCTGCTCGCGCCAATGAACTTGCGAGGTATGGCAAGCATTGCAGTGCGTCGAATAAAGCAACTGACCCCGTGTTTCGCTATGCATGTTTTGAGCATACACCTGGGAATGCACACTCCACAACAGACACAGTGAAAAAAACATTTGACAAAGTCTGTTCATCGCATCGTCCTCATAGTCTCAGCCAGCATGAAGGGACGCCTGCCGGGTGTGGAGGAACCAGCGATCCAGCACCACATGGCGGGTAAACCATTTGCTTTCCAGCAATGTTCCCGCAATGAAATTGCGCAGAAATTGCGGCGCAATTCCGCCAGATGAAGCAACCGTGCCAAAGCGATCGATCAAGCGGTTCGAGTAATTCTGCAGTTGCGCACGACTGTAGTCGCCCGCCGCCTCCATGATGGTGCCGGCAGCCATGAGACCTGATTCCACCGCTGGCAGTATGCCTTCGCCACTTTGCGGATAAGCCAGCCCTGCCGCGTCACCGATTAGCAGCATGCCATCATCGACCTGTTTGCGCATCGCATGTCCATGCAGCAGATAGGCGTGACCATGGAAATGGTCCGGACTATCTGCCGGAATTCTGCCGCGCTGCTTGAGAAAGTCGCAGAAATACTTGAGATGTTCTGAAAGCTTGTGGCTGTCCTCGCGCCCCAGTCCAATATTAAGATAATTTCCTTTGCGAAAGCACCAGCCGTAACCTTTCAGGTCCTGGCAAAAATAAAGTTCAGGCGTATCGCCCCGCACCTGGCAATCAAAGTGCTGCAGCGGGCTCATTTCGAATTCGATTTCTTTTGCCGTAATGGCGGGTTCGTCAGCGCCCAGCTGCGCACCCATATAGCGTGCTACCGGACAGAAATGCCCGCCCGCACCGATGATCAAAGGCGTGGCAATGGCATCGTTTACGATCCATTGTGTGCCATCTTTTACCAGAGTTTTAAGCGGCTGGCCCAGTTGCAGGCGTGCACCCGAGCGCTGCAGCAGATAATCGTCAAGCTCGTAACGGCGTATGCCATAACTGACCGTGCCCGGATATTGTGTCTCGACATCCCTGCCATCGATCAAACCCGTGCGGAAGGACGTGATCGGCTGCAGCACATGCTTCTGGCCGTAATCTTCAATATCCAGCTGCAGCGCGTCTACTACGGCGGGGGTAATCCAGCCGGCACAGACTTTGTCACGCGGGAACAATGCCTTGTCCATCACCATCAAATCCATGCCATTTTTGCGCAATTGCCATGCGCAGCTTGAGCCTGCGGGTCCACCCCCGACGATCAGTACATCACAGCTTTCCATGGGATTCTCCCGTTGAGTTGTGTTGCTGTTCGAACGCAAGTGGTTCATACAGATATTGCCGGGTCCATGGAATCTGGTTATTCCCGGCGCGGGCGAAGGTCACCTGGAACAACTGCATGCCTCCATTCTTGAAGGCGGTGAGAGATCCGGCGAGATACAAACGCCATGCCCGCGCAAATTCAGAATCAAACATTTCCGTCACCAGATCGATATTGTCTTCATACCGCTGCAACCAGTGTTCCAGAGTCTTGGCATAATGCAGCCGCAAATTCTCCACATCCAGCACTGAAAAATCATACGGTTCGAAGATCTGCATCATTTGCGCCAGACTGGGCGGGCACGCGCCTGGGAAAATGTGCCGCTCGGTCCAGGCATCCATAGGCCGGGGGAAATTCAAGCCTATGCTATGGATCAGCCCGTGCCCGTTATCCTTGAGACTGCGGTCAATGACTTCGCCCAACGCCTGGTAATTATCAGTACCCACATGCTCAAGCATGCCGACAGAAACAAAAGCATCGAACTTGCCCCGCACGTTGCGATAGTCATCTTCGATAAACTCGATTTTTCCGTCCAGCCCTTCTGCTTGAGCGCGTCGCCTGGCGAAGCTAATCTGCTCTTTGGATATGTTGTAGGCTTGCACGGTTACGCCGTAGTGCCTGGCCATATGCAATGCCAGTGCCCCCCAGCCACAGCCCGCTTCCAGCACTTTTTCGCCCGGTTTCAGTTGCAGTTTGCGGCATACGTGATCCATTTTTGCAAGCTGGGCATCTTCAAGACTGATGCTCTGACTGGGAAAATATGCACAGGTGTAGAGCATGCGCTGATCTAGCCAGAGCTTGTAAAAATCATTGCCTATATCATAGTGGTGCTGGATATTGCGACGTGATCCGAGGAGGGTATTGCGCCGTGCGTCATATAAATAGGCTGTCAGCATTTGTCCCATTCTGCTGCGGTTGCGCAGTTGCAAGGACCCATATACCGCATCTAGAAAATCCAGCAGATTTCCTTGCACTTCTATGCGCTGTGCCGCGTACATCTCGCCAAAATAAAGTTCGGGGTCAGTGATCAATTTCAGCAGGGCACCACGGTCACGAATGTATACTCTCGCTACCGCACTTTCCCCATGATTCGAGATTACGTTCCCATTCCATAGCACGATCTGCAACGGCGGATTGCCAATTTCGCGCATCATTCTCGTTAAAAGCATTTTTTCTGTTGCAAACAGAATATTGCCAAATGCTGGGCGCTGTTCTGTTGCCAGTGACAGGTAACTGATCTCGCTTCCAATAGATTTGTTTAATGGCTCGACTTGTCTCATGGTTTTCTCCTCACCCTGTACTTGTATTGCTTCAACCAAATCTCACTTCGATCAAATCTTTCTGCAATAAGCGACAACTGAAAAGAGCAATCCGGCCTTCAACATATGTTTATAGCCTGCTCACGAATTACATTTCAAGGCTACTTGTAGCGCCAGGCTTGTCTCCTTCCTCCGGCAATTCCGCAACCATTACATCCGTGGTGAGAATAAGACTGGCAATCGAGGCAGCATTCTGCAACGCGCTGCGTGTCACCTTGGTGGGATCAATAATGCCCATTTCAATAAGATCGCCGTATTCCTCAGTAGCTGCGTTGTAGCCAAAGCTGCCCTTGCCTGCCAGCACCTTATTCAGCACCACAGAAGGCTCTCCGCCAGCGTTATTGACAATCTGGCGCAGCGGCTCTTCCAGTGCCCGCAGCACGATCTTGATGCCGGAATCCTGCTCGTGATTGTCGCCTTTCAGCGCAATAATCGACGCCCTGGCGCGCAACAGCGCCACCCCACCACCGGGCAGAATTCCTTCTTCGACTGCGGCACGGGTCGCATGCAATGCGTCTTCGATACGTGATTTTTTCTCTTTCATCCCCATTTCAGTGGCGGCACCCACCTTGATTACCGCGACACCGCCTGCAAGTTTCGCGGCGCGCTGCTGCAATTTTTCCTTGTCATAGCTGCCGGACGCGACTTCAATTTGTTGCTGAATTTTCTTGATGCGGCTTTGTATCATCGCGGCCTCCCCCGCTCCGCCGATCAGCGTGGTGACATCCTTGCCCACTTCGACTCGATTGGCGCGGCCAAGATTTTCCAGCGTGGCCTTCTCGAGCGTAAGGCCAACGTCATCCGAAATTACCTTGCCGCCGGTAAGTATGGCAATGTCTTCCAGCATCTCGCGGCGACGATCGCCAAAACCGGGCGCCTTGACCGCAACAGTCTTCAAAATACCGCGGATGCTGTTGATTACCAGCGTCGCCAGCGCCTCGCCATCAACATCC
>JANPNS010000090.1:0-10699 GCA_031427575.1 Gallionellaceae bacterium | reverse complement strand
CCTACAGCGCGGCCAAGGCGCACATATTTAACAGCGAGGGCGCGCAGGTACTCAACCGTGACGATGCGCGTAGCTTGGGTATGGCATTACCGGGGCGCAAGAAAATATTGTTCGGCTTGAATGAACCGCATGCGCCTGATGATTTCGGCATCGCCCGCGTGGCGGGCGATATCTGGCTGATGCAGGGCTCGCAGCGGCTGCTGAATGCCAAAGAGTTGCAGGTGGCCGGGCTGCACAATACTTCCAATGCGCTGGCCGCGCTGGCTTTGTGCCGCGCGCTCGGGATACCGCTGGCACCGTTGCTGGATGCGTTGCGCGCTTTCAAGGGGTTGCCGCACCGCGTGCAACAGGTAGCAGAAATCAAGGGTGTGATTTATTTCGATGATTCCAAGGGTACCAATGTCGGCGCGACTATTGCCGCGTTGCAAGGCTTGGGACGAAAGGCAGTATTGATTGCGGGCGGTCAAGGCAAGGGGCAGGATTTTTCGCCGCTCAATCCGGTCGTGGCTCAATATGTGCGCGCCGTGGTTCTCATTGGCTGTGATGCAGACAAAATCGAGATAGCGTTGCGCGGGTGTGGCGTGCCAGTGCAACACGCGCAGGATATGGCGGACGCGGTGTGGCAGAGTGCCGTGCTGGCACAGCCGGGCGATGCAGTACTGCTGTCGCCGGCCTGCGCCAGCTTCGACATGTTCCGCAACTATGCCCATCGCGCCGAAGTGTTCGCTGCGACAGTGAGTGCGTTGCAGGGGGAGGTGGCATGCGCGCCGCAAGCCTGAACGCAGCCCGCCCGGCATTGGCTGAATATGACCAGATGCTGGTTTGGATAACGCTGGCGCTGCTGGCGATCGGGCTGGTGATGGTGTATTCAGCGTCCATCGCCACCGCCGAGGCGAGCAAATTTACCGGCTTCCGCCCAGAGTATTATCTGATTCGACATGGCCTCTATATATTCATTGGCATCATGGCGGGCATGATGGCATTTCAGGTGTCACTGCAAGACTGGCAGAAATGGGCGCCTTATTTATTCCTGCTGGGGGCTGCGCTGCTGGTGCTGGTGTTGATCCCCGGCATTGGCCGTGAAGTAAATGGCAGCCGCCGCTGGTTGCCGCTGTTGGTTGTCAATCTGCAGCCGTCCGAACTGATGAAAATATTTGCCGTGCTGTATGCCGCCGATTACACGGTGCGCAAGGGCGGCGTCAAGCACACTTTCATCAAGGCTTTCCTGCCGATGTTTATGGTGATGGTGCTGGTGGGCTGGTTGTTGCTGCTGGAACCGGACATGGGGGCATTTGTCGTGGTGAGCTTGATCGCGCTGTGCACTTTGTGGCTGGGCGGATTCAACGGCAAGGTGTTTGGCATGCTATTGCTGGCCCTGCCCGCCGCATTTGCAGCGCTGATATATTTGGCGCCTTACCGCATGCAGCGCGTCACCGGCTTCATGGATCCATGGTCTGACCCCTACGACACGGGTTACCAGTTAAGCCACGCGTTGATCGCCTTCGGGCGGGGCGAATGGTTAGGCGTGGGACTGGGCGCCAGCGTGGAAAAATTATTTTATTTACCGGAGGCGCACACCGACTTTCTGCTGGCAGTGATCGCCGAGGAAATTGGCTTTGTCGGCGTGTGCATGGTGATCCTGCTGTTTGCCGGGCTGATTGTCCGCGCCTTTGCCATCGGTCGCCAGGCCGCCATACTCGACCGGCAGTTCGCCGCGCTGGTGGCACAGGGTATCGCCGTATGGCTGGGAGTGCAGGCAATAATCAACATTGGTGTGAACATGGGCGTGTTGCCGACCAAGGGGCTGACCCTGCCTTTCATGAGTTTTGGCGGCAGCGGCGTGGTAGTGAATTGCGTCGCGGCAGCAATCCTGCTCCGCATAGATTTTGAGAGTCGCTGCATGATGCGGGGGGGCAGATGACAGGGGGTCAGAGGACAGAGGACAGAAGACAGAAGACAGAGGTTTTGTCGCGGCTGCGCTGCGTCCTTGATAAATTGTGTCGCGTAGCGGCACACAACAATCTGTCCTCTGTCCTCTGTCTTCTGCCCTCTGGATTGCGAGGCGCTTTATGAGCCGAGCAATCCTCATCATGGCAGGCGGTACCGGTGGCCACATCTTCCCCGCCTTGGCTGTAGCCGATTGTCTGCGTGAACTAGGCTGGCGCATCATCTGGCTAGGCGCGCGCAACAGCATGGAGTCAGAGCTGGTGCCCAAACATGGCTACCAGATGGCTTGGGTGCGTTTCTCGGGAGTGCGTGGCAAGGGGCTGCTGCGTAAAATGCTGCTGCCGCTGAACTTGCTGGTCGCGTTAGCACAGAGCGCGGCTGTGTTGTTAAGTCTTCGCCCCGATGTGGTGCTGGGCATGGGCGGCTACATCACATTCCCCGGCGGACTCATGGCGGCACTGCTGCGTCGTCCCCTATTGATCCACGAACAGAATTCCATCGCCGGTTTGAGCAACAAAGTATTGGCGCGGCTGGCTGCGCGCGTGATGAGCGGCTTTCCGGATGTGTTGCCGCAAGCAGAGTGGTGCGGCAACCCGGTGCGCGTCAGCATTGCCGCGCTGCCCGAACCACAGGTACGCCACGCCGCACGCAGCGGCGTGCTCAACCTGCTGGTAGTGGGTGGCAGCCTGGGTGCCAAGGCCATCAACGAATGTGTGCCGCAGGCGCTGGCTTTGCTGCCACCGGCTGCGCGCCCCAGAGTATTGCACCAGACCGGCAAGCAGCATTTCGACACAGTGCACGCTGCTTACCAACAAGCAGGTGTAGAGGCTGAGATCGAACCGTTTCTGGATGACATGGCGCAGCACTATGCCTGGGCGGACATCGTGATCTGTCGGGCTGGCGCTCTTACCATCGCCGAGTTGGCGGCTGCCGGTGTGGCCAGCATCCTGATCCCGTTCCCGTTTGCGGTGGATGACCACCAGACCGGCAACGCGCGTTTTCTCAGCGAACACGGCGCGGCGGTGCTGCTGCCGCAAACCGAATTAAAACCGCAGCACCTGGCGGATTTGTTAAAAGACATGACCCGAGCGCGCGCTCTGCAAATGGCGCAAGCGGCGCGCAAGCTGGCCAAGCCGGAAGCGGCGCAGCGCGTGGCACAGGTGTGTGCAGAATTAGCCGGTGTAGGGGCGTGATTGTGTCAACTCCACACACAGTTTGCTGGGTAGTGGATTGCCTAACTTTGTTATATCACGCCCAAATAGATAAAAGATGAGACATAAAGTCAAACACATCCACTTCGTCGGCATAGGCGGTTCCGGTATGAACGGCATCGCCGAAGTGTTGCTTAATCTGGGCTATCAGGTAAGCGGTTCTGATCTGGCCGACAATGCCGTCACGCAGCGCCTGAAAAAACTGGGTGCTACGGTGCATCAAGGCCATGCCGAACAGCATCTGCTGGCCGCAGACGCGGTCGTTGTTTCCACCGCCGTGAGCCAAGACAATCCGGAAGTAGTGGCGGCGCGCGTGCGCAAAATCCCGGTGGTGCCGCGCGCCATCATGCTGGCCGAACTGATGCGCCTGCGCCAGGGCATCGCCGTGGCCGGAACGCACGGCAAGACCACCACCACCAGCCTGACCGCCAGTGTGCTGGCCAAAGGCGGTTTCGATCCCACCTTTGTGATTGGAGGCCTGCTCAACAGCAGCGGCACCAACGCCAAACTGGGAACGGGTGAATTTATTGTGGTGGAAGCAGATGAATCGGATGCTTCTTTCCTCCACCTGCAACCGATATTGGCGGTGATTACCAACATAGACGCCGACCATATGGAAACCTATGGCCACGATTTCGCGCGGCTCAAGCAGGCGTTCGTGGATTTTGTCGAGCATCTGCCGTTCTACGGCATGGCCATGGTGTGTGTGGATGATGCCAACGTGCGCGACATATTGCCGCGTATCAGCAAACCGGTGACCACTTACGGCTTTGCCGAAGACGCGCAAATCCGTGCCGTGAACATACGTCACCAAGCTGGCCAGATGCACTTCACCGCACTGTGCCGTCAAAACGGGCAACCGCGCGATCTGCCAATCAAACTCAATCTGGCCGGGCTGCATAACGTGCAGAACGCGCTGGCGGCCATCGCGGTCGGGCTTGAAATCGGTGTGGCGGATGCCGCGATCGTCAGTGCATTAAACGAATTCGAAGGCGTCGGGAGGCGCTTCCAGCGTTATGGCGAAATACCGTTGCGACATTTTGATGCCAGCCCTCTCCCTAACTCTCCCCCGCCAGCGGGGGAGGGGACGAACGTTCGCGAGGCGAGCTTTACTTTAATCGACGACTACGGTCATCATCCGGCCGAGATGGTGGCCACCGTGAACGCGGTACGCGGCGCATTCCCCGGTCGGCGCTTGGTGCTGGCATTTCAGCCGCATCGCTACACGCGCACACGCGACTTATTCGAGGATTTCGTCAAGGTGTTAGGCACGGTGGATGCGTTGCTGCTGGCTGAAGTGTACGCCGCAGGTGAGCAGCCTATTGTTGCAGCGGACGGGCGCACTTTGATGCACGTACTGCGAGCAGCCGGGCAGAATGAGGCGCAATTCGTGGAGCACATACAGGATATGCCGCAAGCCATTTTGCACATGGCGCAAGCCGGGGATGTGGTGGTAACCATGGGCGCGGGTTCAATCGGTGGTGTGGCTGGCGCGGTAAAAAATTTGGCGTTGAACACATGAATATGGCGGATACAGGGGACAGGGGACAGGGAACAGGGAACAGGGGTTTTGTTGCCGCTGCGCGGCAATCATTTAATAAAGGCGCGGCAGAGCCGCTCAACACTCAGTCCTCAGTCCTCAGTCCTCAGTCCTCTGAACTGCGTGGAAAACTCCACCACGATGTGGACATGCGCCGCCATACCAGTTGGCGCGCCGGTGGTCGTGCCCAACGTTTGTACCAACCGGCAGACTTGGCCGACTTGTTGCTTTTTCTGCGCAGCATACCAATAGATGAACCGCTGACCGCAGTTGGCTTAGGTAGCAACATGCTGGTGCGCGACGGCGGCCTGCGCGGCACGGTACTGTTGTTGCATGCGGCTCTGAACGAATTGCGCGTGACAGCGGATAGCCTGGTGTACTCACAAGCGGGCGTGTCGGGCGCCAAGCTGGCACGTTTTGCTGCTCTGCATAACCTGAGTGGTGCGGAATTTTTTGCCGGTATACCCGGCACGTTGGGCGGCATGTTGGCGATGAATGCCGGCTGCTACGGCAGCGAGACATGGAACGTGGTGGCGCGGGTGCAAGTGGTGACACGTAGCGGAGAATTGCTGGAACGTGCGCCGAATGAATATGAGATTGGGTATCGGCATGTAGCCAGGACTGAGGGAAAAGGACTGAAGACTGAGGAAAATTCTCTCGCTCCCAAGTCCTTAGCCCTCAGTCCTCAGTCCTCAGAATTTTTTGTCGGTGCATGGCTCAAGTTGCCGCCCGGTGATGGCGAAGTCGCGCGCCGCGAGATCAAGGCGTTATTGGCCAAGCGCATCGCCAGCCAGCCTTTGCAATTGCCCAATGCCGGCTCGGTATTCCGCAACCCGCCGGGCGATCATGCGGCACGGTTGATTGAACAGTGCGGATTGAAAGGCAGGCAAATTGGCGGCGCGCGTGTGTCGGAGCAGCACGCCAACTTTATCGTGAATGTGGGTGAGGCCACGGCAGCGGATATTGAGAGCTTGATCGTAGAAGTGCAAACAACTGTCCTAGAAAAAACCGGCATCAAACTGCACCCGGAAGTGCGCATCATCGGAGAAAAACTTGTTTAGCCACAGAGAGCACAGAGATCACAGAGTTATTTGCCAGGGTTCTCTCTGTGTCCTCTGTGTCCTCTGTGGCTTGTTTGGATTTTTGAATGGATAACATACAGAAATTTGGGAAAGTGGCCGTGCTGCTCGGCGGACGTTCCGCCGAGCGCGAAATATCGCTCAAAAGTGGCGCTGCGGTGCTGGCCGCACTGCAAGCAAGCGGTGTGGATGCACACGCATTCGATCCCGCTGCGCAGAATTTGCAGGCCCTGCAAGAGGAAGGATACGACCGCGCTTTCATCGCGCTGCACGGGCGTTATGGCGAAGACGGCACGGTGCAGGGCGCGCTGGAATTAATGAACATGCCATACACCGGCAGCGGCGTGCTGGCCAGTGCGCTGGCGATGGACAAGTGGCGTACCAAGCTGGTGTGGCAGGCAGGCGGACTGCCCATCCCTGATTATGAATTGCTGACCGCCGACAGCGATTTTAGTGCAGTAGCGGCGCGGCTGGGATTGCCGTTATTTGTGAAGCCGGCCAACGAAGGATCGAGCGTCGGGATCACCAAGGTAAAGAAGGTGGGTGATATGCGCGCTGCCTATCAGGAGGCGGTCAAATACGATCAACTGGTGTTGGCGGAAACATTTATCGGCGGTGGCGAATACACCGTCGCCATTCTGGGTGGCAACGCGCTGCCGGTAATCAAGATCGAACCAGCCAACGAATTTTACGACTATGAGGCCAAGTATTTACGCGACGACACACGTTATTTGTGCCCCTCGGGTTTGTCACCGCAAAGTGAAGCCGAGATGCAGCGTCTGGCATTGCAGGGCTTTGCGCTGGTAGGCGGCAGCGGCTGGGGTCGCGTGGATTTTCTGGTGGATGAGGCGGGCAAACCTTATCTGCTGGAGGTCAATACCGTGCCCGGCATGACTGACCACAGCCTGGTGCCGATGGCGGCGCGCCAGGCCGGGATGAGTTTCGAGCAACTGGTGCTGCGCATATTGGGAGAAACCCATGTGGGATAAGCCGCGCGAACTGAATACTTTGTCCGGCGCACTGTTCGCTATCAGCGTTGCGCTGGCGTTGTATGGCGTGTTGAATCATGTGCTGCGATTGCCCGTATTTGCTCTGCGCGCCGTGCAGTTAAGCGCTGCGCCACAGCGAGTCGATGCAGAACAAATTGCGGCAGTGGTGCGCACTGAATTGCGCGGGAATTTTTTTACGGTCAATCTGGAAGAATCGCGGCAGGCATTCGAGAAGCTGCCCTGGGTGCGCAAGGTAAGCGTGCGACGCCAGTTTCCGTGGTGGCTGGAAGTAAGCCTGGAGGAGCATGAAGCGCTGGCGAGCTGGAATGGCGTGGAGCTGGTGAACACTTATGGAGAAATATTCGCGGCGACAACGAATCAGATTTTACCGGGCTTCATAGGGCAGCCCGATACTGCAGGCGAGGTGACGCAGATGTATGCGGCATTTTCCAGTCAGCTGGCGCCACTCGAACAGCAAATTTCGCAGATCAGCCTGTCGCCGCGCCACGCCTGGCAGTTGCGTCTGAGCAACGGCATGTTGCTGAAGCTGGGGCGCGAGCAGGCGCAGCAGCGCCTGGCGAGATTCGTTGCTGCGCAAGGGACTGAGGATCGAGGACTGAGGACTGAGGGCGCGGTGGCTTATGTGGATTTGCGTTATCGCAATGGATTTGCAGTGATGTACAAGCAACCCGGCCAGGTATAGGGGCACGGCGCGCTGTGCCCGAGAATTAGGTAGCGGAGAAATGCAATGAGCAAAAGCAGGGAAACAAAAAATTTGATCGTGGGCTTGGATATTGGCACTTCCAAGATAGTCACCATTGTGGCCGAGATCAGCCCGGAAGGAACGCTGGAAGTAATCGGCGTAGGCATGCACGAGTCTTCCGGCATGAAGAAGGGCATGGTGGTTAACATTGATGCGACCGTGGCGGCGATTCAGCGCGCGCTGGGTGATGCCGAGCTGATGGCCGACTGCAAGATACGTGAGGTGTACACCGGTATTGCCGGCAGCCATATCAGGAGCTCCAATGCCAACGGCATGGTCAAGATCAAGGACAGGGAAGTGGCACAAACTGACATCGAACGTGTGGTGGAAACGGCCAGCTCGCTGAGCTTGCCGGGTGACCAGCAGATACTGCACATCCTGGAGCAGGAATTCAGTATAGACGGCCAGGAAGGGATCAAGAAGCCGCTCGGCATGAGCGGTATGCGCCTGGAAGTAGAAGTGCACATCGTCAGCGGCGCAGTGGCGGCAGTGCAGAACATCATGAAATGCGTGCACCGTTGCGGGCTGGAAGTGCGCGAGATGATTTTACAACCGCTGGCTTCGAGCAAGGCTGTGCTATCCGACGACGAAAGGGACTTGGGCGTATGTCTGGTGGATATCGGCGGCGGCACCACCGATGTGGCGGTTTTCACTGGCGGCGCGATTCGGCATACCGCCGTCATTCCGATTGCCGGGGATCAGATTACCAATGATATTGCGATGGCGCTACGCACCCCGACCAAGGATGCCGAGGACATTAAGATCAAATACGGCTGCGCCCTGCGCCAACTGGCTGATGATGGGCCGATTGAAGTACCCGGTGTCGGCGAGCGTGATACCCGCATGTTGTCGCGCCAGACGCTGGCGGAAGTGATAGAGCCGCGCGTGGAAGAGCTGTATTCGCTGGTGCAGACTGAATTGCGCCGCAGCGGCTTCGAAGATCTGTTGTCCTCCGGCGTCGTTATCACCGGCGGCAGTGCGGCCATGCAGGGCATGGTCGAGCTGGGCGAGGAAATTTTTCATATGCCGGTGCGCTTGGGCTTGCCGCGCTATGCGGGGGGCTTGTCCGAAGTGGTGAAGACGCCGCGCTTTTCAACCGGTGTCGGCCTGCTCCGCTATGGCATGGAGCAGTACCAGCGCCAGCAGGCAGCGCGCCTGCAATCGAGTTCCTTCAGCGATGTGCTGGGCAGGATGAAGGCATGGTTCCAGGGGAATTTCTAGCGGGGAAATTTTTAGAAAAAAATTAGTATCAAGTGAATGATTGGCTTGGCCGCATTAGAGTTTTTAATTTTGTAATTTCACTTTTGTAATTTCACCAAGGAGAAGGCAATGTTCGAAATCGTTGAGACACAACTTCAAGACGCGGTAATCAAGGTTATAGGCGTGGGTGGCTGCGGTGGCAATGCGGTGGATCACATGATCGAGCAGGGTGTGCAGGGCGTGGAATTCATTGTCATCAACACCGATGCCCAAGCGCTTAAACGCAACAAGGCGCGCACCCAGTTGCAGATCGGCGCCACGATTACCAAGGGGCTGGGTGCCGGGGCGATACCGGATGTCGGGCGCGCCGCTGCCGAGGAAGATCGCGAACGCATAGTCGAGTTGATCAAAGGCGCCAACATGATCTTCATCACGGCCGGCATGGGCGGCGGCACCGGTACAGGTGCCGCGCCGGTGGTGGCGCAGGTGGCCAGGGAAATGGACATTCTTACCGTGGCCGTGGTGACCAAGCCTTTTGCCCACGAAGGCAAGCGCATGCGCCTGGCACAAGCGGGAATCGAAGCACTGTCGGAATTTGTGGATTCACTGATTATTGTGCCGAATGAGAAGTTGATGAGTGTATTGGGTGAAGACACCACTCTGCTGGATGCCTTCCGCTCGTCCAACAGCGTGCTGCAGGGCGCGGTGGCAGGCATTGCCGAGGTAATCAACGTGCCCGGACTGGTGAACGTGGATTTTGCCGACGTGCGTACCTTGATGTCAGAAAATGGTATGGCGATGATGGGTTCAGCCACCGCTTCCGGACCGGATCGCGCCAAGCGCGCGGCGGAAAGCGCGATGTCCAGTCCCTTGCTGGAGGACGTAAATGTGGCGGGCGCACGCGGCGTGCTGGTTAATATCAGTTCCAGTAGCAGTCTGACCCTGCGCGAATACAAAGAGGTCACTAACAGCGTGCAGTTTGCCATTGAAGATGCCACAGTGATAGTCGGTTCGGTGTTTGATGAGGCAATGGGTGACCAGCTGCGTGTGACCATTGTCGCCACAGGCTTGAGTTCGCGCGTGGAACGCAAGCAATCCAAGCCGGAACTGGTGTATGGGCAGCGCACAGGCACCCATGACGAACCCGCCGCAGCCGTGGTCAATTACAAAGAACTTGAAATGCCCGCCGTGATGCGCAATGGCCGTCACCGCGAAGCGGTCGAGGCGATGAAACAGTCTGGTGTGGATACACTGGATATTCCGTCTTTCCTGCGCAAACAGGCGGATTGAATCTGGCCCGCATCCCGGTGGATGCCCGGTCTGCAAAGGCTATGCCTTTAGCGGCCAGGTATTTAATTCCAATTCCCGATAAAAACGATCACTGCGTTGGCTGCGTCTTCGGCTCCTAGCCGCACTAGGTGTGCTGTCTTCGTCGCCTCATCCGGGTGCCTGGCCAAAAGCTTTTCGGGCTTGCCGCCTTGTGCTCCTTTTTATCGGAAATTGGAATAAAAAGGCCCTAGACCCGGGCGTTTCCGGGTTAAGGGCGATGCCGTGCCGGAGTGTATTCTGCACGGTGCAAGAATAAATGGTATCCGGATGGTGTCCTGAATTTTGTGTAAACGGAATTCATCAATGCTGCGGCATTCTATCCTCAAACTGGATAGTAAAGCGATTCAACGCTGCTTTCCAGCGCGCCGTTCAGCTGCAAGTGAAGTCAAATGGGCACCTCTAAAAATTCAGCTTAAACTCAAGGCATTATTGTCTTGACTCAGTGGTCCACTATACCTGCAACAAGCGATTGTTTTGTTCTGCTGGCGTCATTTTTTCGCCTGAATCTTTCGCAGCTCTTCGATGTCGGTCAAATCCTGACTGCGCCCCGCCTCCGTTTTCATTGCAATCAGGTGATCGATCGAAGCAACCGGGATGATGATCGGGCCGATGTCGATCATCGCGGCGTCGCGCCGCAAATC